>DATFZA010000086.1:0-10207 GCA_035314765.1 Bryobacteraceae bacterium | reverse complement strand
TATTGCGCCCGCGAGAAGTAATGGAAAGGCTAAAGCTATGAAAGACACCAGTACTTATCCCTTGCGCCTGCCGCGCTCCTTGAAAGAAGCGGTGGAGCGCCTCAGCCAGCAAGACGGCACCAGCATCAACCAGTTCGTGGCCATGGCGGTGGCTGAAAAGGTTTCCGCAATGCAAACCGCCAAGTTCTTCGAAGATCGAAAGGTACGCGCCGACTTCCGCGCCTTCGACAAAGTCATGCGGCGCAAAGGTGGAGCGCCCCCGCGCGAGGGCGATGAAATGCCCGCTCCTCCCAAGCGTCCCTCCGCTAAACAATCGCTAAACAATCGCTAGCCGGATATCGGCGCCTAATTCCAAGCTATCCACGTATTCAATGTGCAGAACCCGTCGAGCCGCCGTGCTACGCGCCTTGGAAGAAGCGTGGATCAGCAATGGCCGCATGGCCAGAATTCCCCCTCGTTCCACCAGGCACTCAACCGGGTTTCCGCTGGACACCCGGCCCAGAATTTCGCGATCGGTGAGAACTCCGCTAGTGTGCGAGCCAGGCAGCACGCGCAACGGGCCATTGTCAGCCTCTGAAGGATCAAAATGAACCCGCAGCGCCACCACCCGCGACAGCGCCCATGCGGGAGCGTGGGCGTAGGCAACGCCTTCCTTCTCGGACCACGAACTCCACCCTGGGGAAGCGCATCGGGCGGTTAAAGGCAACGCGGTGTCTTGATGCCACGGGATCAGCCAGTTGGTTTCGCTCGACTTCTCGAAAAGAGTCGCGCGGAAAGGAACGGCGCCCGCCCCGAGCCAAGCCCGAGCGATCGCGGTCAATTCGGAGCCGGCCGCCAGCTCCGCAACGGCCGCGTTTCGCATCAGATGGCGGGCGCCAGCGCGGCTGCGGGGAACGCAGGCAGGCGAAAGCGCGGCCAGGAGCGCGTCACAGACGGCCCCGGCGAGACGAGTGGGCGCAATCGCGTAGCCGGGCTCAAAGGGCTGCATGCGATCCAATTGTAATCGGAGGCAGAGGGCTCTGACACCTCTACATGACACCTCTGCAGCGCGCGCCCGCTTCTGCCGATATGTATCGAAGGGAACGGCGCCGTATTTCCCGCCCGGTGCATCTAACACAGCAGATGGTGGACGAAGACAAGCTACAAGGAGAAGCAGTTCCGTCGCCGGATTCCGTCCCGTCCGGAGTCGTCATCAGCCCGGACACCCGCCGGGAAAATCGTATTCCTCCCTGGCAAAGCCGGACTAAGAAATGGCCGGTCCTCGATGCCGCCGGGCCTCCTCCACCAAACTCTCTCAGCGACTGGACTCTTTCCATCCGCGGCTTGGTCGCGCAGCCAGTCACCTGGTCGTGGGAGCAGATCCAGGCGTTGCCGCGCGTGCAGGTGTTCGCCGACTTCCACTGCGTCACGCGTTGGTCCCGTTTGGGGAACCTCTGGGAAGGCGTGTCGGCCAGAACGCTCCTCGAGCTTGCAGGAGGCGCTCTGCCAGACGCGAAATATGTCCTGGCGGGCGGCTACGATTACGGTTACACCACCAACCTTCCGCTGGAGGAGTTCCTGGCCGAGGATGCTCTCGTCGCCTTCCTGCACGATGGATTACCATTGTCGGTAGATCATGGCGGTCCGGCGCGCTTGATCGTTCCGCGTCTGTATGCGTGGAAAAGCGCGAAGTGGGTTCGGTCGTTGGAATTGCTGGCGATGGATCGAGCCGGACTCTGGGAGCGCGAAGGCTATCACATGCACGGCGATCCCTGGAAGGAAGAACGTTTTGGCTAAGACAGCAAATTTTCGCGATCTCCGGCTGATGGCGCGCTTTGCGCGCAATACCGCTCCCGGCGTGTGGAAAGCTTACCGGCGTCAGACACTTCGCGAAATATCGCGAGCGCCGTTTTGCCCCGATCCCGAACGGTGGCCCGACACTGGATTGCACGCTGCCTGGCTCGGGCACAGCACGGTTCTGCTCAAAATCGACGGATTTACCATCCTCACCGATCCGGTGCTCGGCGAGAAGTGTGGCGTCCCGGTGGGCCCGGTGACCGTTGGTCTCAAGCGTCTGGTGGAGCCGGCGCTAGTGGTAAGAGACCTTCCACCCATCGATCTGATTCTGCTCTCGCACGCCCATTTCGACCATTTTGACCGTCCCACGTTGAGGCTGCTGGCCCGCTCTCACACCGCTGTCGTCACCGCCAAGTTCACCGCCAATCTGCTGCGCACTCGCCGGTACAAGTCCGTTCAGGAGATCGGCTGGGGAGAAAAAGTTCGCGTGGGACCGGCGGCCATTTCCGGATTGGAAGTGAAGCACTGGGGCGCTCGCATGCGAACCGACGCCTATCGCGGCTATAACGGCTATCTGATCGAAACTGGCGGAAAGCGTGTCGTGTTCGGCGGCGACACCGCCTATACCGACGCGTTTAAGCAGATTCGCTCGTCCAAACCGGTCGATCTGGCCATTCTGCCCATTGGGGCGTACGATCCGTGGATCAGCGTGCACTGCAATCCGGAACAGGCCTGGAAAATGGCCGCCGACTGCCGCGCGGAGCGCTTGTTGCCCGTCCATCACAAGACGTTCCACCTCAGCCGCGAGCCATATCTGGAGCCGATCGAACGCTGCCTCCTCGCTGCCGGCTCCGACACGGCTCGCGTCGTCACCGAACATATCGGTCAGGAATGGTCCAGCTCCTAGTTTTATTTTTCATCGGCCACTTAAATGACCATCCGGCCGGCAGCCCCGGAAGACGTCGAGCAGATCGTCGATGTCTGGTTCGATAGCGCCCGGCATCACTCGGCGCTCGATCCCGAGCGCTACCATGTGCCAGACCGGGAAAGCATTCTCGAACGCTATCGCACTGGTTCGCAATATCCGGAGGGCATCTCCGCGCGCACCACGCTGGTGGCCGAAACAGAAATGGGCGTGGTTGGTTTTGTCGACGCCTGGATCGATACCCCATTCGATCCCATGCTTCGGCCCATGCGCTACTGCTTCATTGCCGACCTGGCGGTGGCCGAATCCCGGCGGAGCCATGGTATCGGAGAGCGGCTGATGCGCGCCGCCGAAGAGTGGGCCAAAGCGCAAGACGCTCGTTATGTCGTGCTGGCAGCGGAAGTCAACAACCCGCGTGCGATCGCCTTCTACCAGCGCGCCGGCTACCGGCCAGCCGCCACGACGCTGCTTCGCTGGATTTAGCCTGCCGCAGTTTGAAGCTGGCGCAACCGAGCTAAGCTAAGCAAGCTGGGCTGGCCGGCAGACTACTCGTGGATCACGAATGTCGCTCTGGCGCCGGATCCCAGCGCATGGGTGAGGGCGGCGAAAGAAATCCCTTAGATAGCCGCGGGTTATTTCCAATCCGCGGTGAAGATGTTGAACTCGTAGCGCCCCTTGGCGTCCCTGTCGCTGGCGAAGACCAGCTTTTTGCCATCCGGAGAGAATTCAGGGAACGAGGTGAAGCCGCCAAAGTCTGTCACTTGCTCCAGGCCGGTGCCATCGGCATTGACCAGGAACAGTTCGAATTTCCGCGTGTCGCAGGCGTGCCGGTTCGACGAGAAGAGGATTTTCTTGCCGTCCGGCGTGAAGGTGGGCGCGAAGCTGGCACAGCCGAAGCTAGTGATCTGTTTGGCGTTCTTACCGTCGGCGCCCGCGGTGAACAGCTCCATCTTCATGGGCGTGGTGAGGTTTGCCGCGAGCAGATCGCGATAGGTCTTCAGCGCTTCCGGAGTGGCCGGGTGTCCGGCGCGCCAAACGATCTCTTTGCCGTCGCGCGAAAACACTGCGCCGCCGTCATAGCCTTCCGAGTGGGTGATCTGCTTCTTGCCGGAGCCCTCGGTATTCATGGTCCACAGCTCGAGATCGCCCGACTGCATGGAGGTGTAGACGATCTTGCCAGTCTTCCAGTTCACCGTGGCTTCCGCGTCATAGCCAGGTGCTTCGGCCAGCTTCTTTTCGATCTTGCCGTCGTCGGTCGCCAGATAGATATCGTAGGTGTCGTAAACCGCCCACACATAACCTTTGCTGCGGTCGGCGGACGGCGGACAGGCCGGTGAGGCCTCATGCGTGGATGCATAGATGATGTGTTTGTTGTCTTTCAGGAAGTAGGCGCAGGTGGTGCGTCCTTTGCCGGTGGAGACCAAGTGTTGATTGGAACCGTCGGCGTTCATGATGAAGATCTGATCGCACTGGTATGGATCGCGCGTGGTCTGGAAGATCAGGCGCTTGCCATCGGGCGCCCAGTAGGCTTCGGCGTTCTGGCCGCCGTGGGTCAACTGCAGCAGGTTGGTCAGGTGCTGGGCTTCGGCGAGGCAGACAAGCGTCACAAGTAATAAAGCTGTTCGCATTTATTTTATTCTCGCCGATGACAGGGCGTGAATTGGACTGCACGCGCTCAGGTTCGTTTGCGCGGCTCGATTCGCCTTGCGATCGCGAGCTTAACAACAAATCGCCGATTCCGCCCGCCGATAATAAATAATGCCCTTCATGAAACGCCATCTTGCCTTTCTCACCATCCTGTTCTGCGTTTTCCAGGACACCAGCACTGCCCGGCCACGCCCCAAGCTCCTCGTCGCCATCGTCATCGATCAGTTCCGCTACGATTACCTGCTGCGTTTCCGCTCCGACTACCACGCGGGCCTGGCGCGCCTGCTGGACCACGGCGCTGTTCTGACGGACGCCCATCTCCAGCACATTCCTACCGTAACCGCCATCGGTCATTCGACGTTCTTGAGCGGCGCAACGCCCTCCCTCAGCGGCATTGTCGGCAATGAATGGTACGAACGCGAGAGCAAACAGTCCGTCACCAGCGTCCAGGACGACAGTGTGCAAGAGATCGGCGGCATTCCCGGCAAAACCGCGGCTAGTCCCCATCGCCTGCTGGTGAGCACCCTGCCGGACGAAATCAAAATGTCCGGCCAGCACACCAAGACCATCGGTATTTCGATCAAGGACCGCGGCGCGATTCTTCCAGCGGGTCACATGGCCGATGCCGCGTACTGGTTTGAGAACGACTCCAATACCTGGGTCACCAGTAGCTACTACGTAAAGGAATTGCCGCAATGGGTACAGGACGTCAACGCCACCCGGCCCGCCTTCAAGATTCTCGGCGAGTCCTGGTCTCCCCTCGAAGGCGGCAAGCCATTCTGTACGATGGTCAGCGGAGCGGACATACGCTATTGCGGTTCGCTAGAAGCCACGCCTTGGGGCAACGAGATGATCGAGACTCTGGCGGAGCAAGCCATAAAGGGCGAGCAACTCGGCCAGCACGACGGTACCGATGTCCTGGCCGTCAGCTTCTCTTCCAACGACTACATCGGCCACGCAGTGGGTCCCGATTCCCCCGAAGTCCGCGATATTTCCATCCGGACCGACCGCCTGCTGGGTAAATTTCTCGACTATGTGGACCAGCAAGTCGGGCCCGCGAACGCGTTGGTGGTCTTGACCTCCGATCACGGCGTCGCGCCCATCCCAGAAGTAAATCAGGAGCGCAAAATGCCCGGCGGCCGGCTGTCGCCAAACCGTATCTCTGAACACCTGATGCAAGCCCTGACCACCAAGTACGGCGCAGGAAAATGGCTGGACAGCTTCGGCGCGTCGGTCTATCTCAACCAGGATCTGATTCGATCGAAAAACCTGAATCCAGCCGAAGTAGAGGACTTTGCTGCGGACATTCTACGCCCAGTCCCCCACATTTTTCGCGTTTACACGCGTCACCAGTTGATGAATGGGAACGTTCCCGCCGACGCTATCTCCCGTGCCGCCACCAACGGCTTTTACCCGCAACGCTCCGGCGATCTAACGGTCATCCCGGAAGGTTACTATCTCTTCGACCCTCCGCCCGGCACGTCGCACGGCTTGCCCTTCAACTACGACACCCACGTGCCCCTAATCTTCTTCGGCCCCGGAATCAAGCCAGGCCGCTACACCACGCCAGTGGCCGCTAACGACATTGCGCCTACGCTCGCCGAGTTGCTCGGCGTGGAGCAACCGAGTGGATCGGTCGGCCGGGTTCTGAGCGAAATCATCGAATAGCTGAGCCGAACCGCCAGCCAATCTAATCGAGCCGATCAGCCGGTCAACGCGGCGAACGGGGACAGTCCGGGCTACCCCAAGAAATCTTCCCCTTACGCTATCGCAGGGCTGTCCCCTGCGCCACCACCACTACTAGCCCGCCCTACAGCGCGTGAAACTCCAGTTCAATCGTCACCCGCACGGCCACCGGCTTGCCGTCCTTCTGCGCCGGCGCAAAGCGCCACTGCCGCACCGCTTCCATCGCGGCCCGGTCCACTTCCGGTTCCAGGCTCTTCACCACGCGCAGCTCTTTCGCCGCGCCTTCTGAAGTCACGATCAACGAGATGGCCACCGAACCTTTCGCGCTCACCCCGCGCACGTTGGAGTAATTGGGATTTACCCGCCGGGTGATGCGCGGAGGCTGCACACCCTCGCTCAATTCATAGACCCGTTCTTCGCCGTCCGATTTCTTGCTGTCCTCGGCGGCAATCCAAGAAGACAGACCACACGCGAGCAAGCAGAATAAGATCCCAAGCCTGGCATTCATCGGTTCACCGGTCTGAACCGGGATTAAACCCGTACCAGCGGACTTTTGTAGCGCCCTCTGACTTGACATTTCTTCACACACTTCTTCACACGGGCGCTCCACGATCCGGGTGCGAAGCCCGTCATTCCTAGCAGAGAGGCCTAGCAGAGAGGCCTAGCAGAGAGGCCTAGCAGAGAGGCCTTACGAAAAGGCCCAAAGAAGAAGGGACCAACCGAAAGGAACAGAATATGGCAGTTGTTTATCTTCCTCAACAGTCACTCGACCAGGAGCAAGTCGCGGAACTCGCTTATCAACTATGGGAGAAGCGGAACCGGCCACACGGCGCAGCCACTGACGACTGGTTAGAAGCGGAAGGGCTCCTTCGCCGGACTGAAGAGCGGACCGAAGAGCAGGCCGACGAGCAGGCTGACCATCGGGAGGTGACGCACCAGGCTGCTTGAACTTATCCCACCGAGGCGCCCGGCCCCACCTCCAGCCGGGCGCCCGGCCGGGCGCCCGCCCGCGCCTCACCGAACCTCCGTTCGCTTCAGTAACATAGTAGATTCCATGAAACTAGCCAGCTACACCATCACCCAGGGCCGCGACCGCGCCGGGGCCCGCTCCCAGCTCAAAGCCATCGGCTTTACCGACGAGGATCTCAAAAAGCCCATCATCGGCATCGCCAACACCTGGATTGGCACCATGCCCTGCAATTTCAAGTTGCGCGATCTCGCCGTTCATGTCGCGGAGGGCATTCGCCAGGCCGGCGGCACGCCCATGGAATACAACACCATCGCCATTAGTGACGGCATCACCATGGGAACGGAAGGCATGAAGGCGTCTCTGGTCAGCCGGGAAGTAATCGCCGATTCGATTGAGTTGGTCGCGCGTGGCCACATGTTCGACGGCATCGTTGCGCTGGTCGCTTGCGATAAAACTATCCCCGGCGCCGCCATGGCCTTGTTGCGACTGAACATTCCCGGCCTGATTCTCTATGGCGGCTCCATTTATCCCGGCCACTATCAAGGCAAGGACATCACCATTCAGGAAGTGTATGAAGCCATCGGCGCCAACTCCGCGGGCAAAATCACCGATCAGGAACTGACCGCCATCGAAAATGCCGCTTGCCCTGGCGCGGGCGCTTGCGGCGGCCAATTCACCGCCAACACCATGGCTACGGTGATGGAGATGATCGGCCTCTCGCCCATGGGCACGGCCAGCGTTCCGCAAATCGATCCGCGCAAGAACGAAGTTGCCCGCCGCTGTGGCGAGTTGATTCTCAACGCCGTGCGCCAAAACATTTTGCCGCGCGACATTGCCACTCCCGCGGCCTTTGAAAACGCCATCGCCTCAGTCGCCGCGACCGGCGGTTCCACCAACGCCGTCCTTCACTTGCTGGCCATGGCGCGAGAAGCGGGCGTCAAGCTGGACATCGACGACTTCCAACGCGTCAGCGAGCGCACACCACTCATCGTGGACCTCAAGCCCGCCGGCCGTTTTGTCGCCGTGGATGTGGACAACGCCGGCGGAATGGCGGTCATCGCCCAGCGTTTGGTCGAAGGCAAGTATGTCGATGGTTCCGTCAAGACGGTCACCGGTCACACCTTCGCCGAAGAAGCCGCGAAGGCCCAGGAGACTCCCGGTCAGGAAGTGATCCGGCCGCTCTCCAACCCCATCAAGACCAGCGGCGGTTTGGTCATCCTGCGCGGATCGTTAGCGCCCGACGGCGCCGTCATCAAGGTCACTGGCATCGACCGCAAATCCCAGCGCGGTCCCGCTCGCGTCTTCAACTGCGAGGAAGATACCATGCACGCAGTGCAGGCCGGGCAGATCAAAGCGGGCGACTTCGTGGTCATCCGCTATGAAGGCCCGCGCGGCGGGCCGGGCATGCGCGAAATGCTCGGCGTCACCAGCGCCATCGTCGGCGCCGGTTTGTCCGACAGCGTCGCCTTGGTCACCGACGGCCGCTTCAGCGGCGCGACGCGCGGCTATATGGTTGGCCATGTCGCCCCCGAAGCGCAAACCGGCGGTCCCATCGCCATCGTCGAAGAAGGCGACATGATTCACCTCGACATCGCCAGGCGCGTGATCGATTTGGAAGTGCCGGCGGATATCGTTGCGCAACGGCTGGCGAAATGGAAAGCCCCCGCCCTCCGCTACACGACCGGAGTCTTCGCCAAATACGGAAAGCTGGTCTCCTCGGCGGCAATCGGCGCGGTTACCGGATAGATCGGCGCCAGAAACGGTGGGATTTCACATCCGCCGGCGGCCGCCGATCACATCGCTGGTACGACGGAGAACGAGCGGATGCAGGTGTACCGCGTAGTGGTCGAATTTGGCCTCGCCGCCGGACGTCGGACCGCTTATTTTTGGCCGCGGGCGGCCGCGGCTTGCGCTTCGGCCATGCCGCGGCGAGGTTCGGGGTCGTCGGGCCGCAACTTCGATGCCTCGTCGAAATAGCGCAGAGCCTCGGCATTTTGTCCGGCGGCCAGACTGGTTCGCGCGAGGCTGAGGGCGGTTTGGTAGAGCAACTCGGTGGTCCTCGCATCCTGCCGATTGAGCTGGTGCGCGCGTTGCAGCACGGGCCAGGCTTCGTGCGCGGCGCCGAGCTTCAATAACACCGCCCCATACAGGGAATTCAACTGGAAGATATCGGGCCAGCGCTCGACGGCACTGGCGATCGGGGCGCGCGCTTCTTCAAACCTCTGGAGTTCGTAGTAGGTAAAGGCCAGATTGTATTGCATCTGCGGGGACTGCGGCGCTAGCTCCGCCGCGCGGCGCAAGGGTTCAAGCGCGTCGAGAAGGTCGCCGTGCTGGCCGTAGATGGTGCCGAGCGCGGTCAGCTTCTCGGCGTTGTTCGGGTCATACAGGCGCCCGCAGACCGCACGGGCTTCTTCACGGAGGCCCTGGTCGAGTTTTCGCGCGCACTCGTGCCGTAACTCGCTGTCTTCCGCTGCACGGCGGTGGAGTTCCGCCGACAGGTCGAGGGCCTTTTGTGCCTCCTCGTCGCGGCCTTGCTTGCGATAGACGAGGCCGAGCTGATACTGGACGGCGCCGTCGGACGGATTCGCCTGGGCCGCGATTTTGAGAAATTTTTCCGCATTGGGGAGATCGCCTTGTTTCATATAGGCGAAACCAAGATGGTATGCGGTGTCGGGGAACGGCGGATTGTCCAGGGCTTTGGTCAGGTTGCGGATGGCGCCTTCGAAGTTCTGGTCCAGCAGATCCAGCCTGCCGAGATAGTAGAGGAGGTTCGGATGGTCTCCCAATTCGCGGCGAACCGCTTCAAACTCCGGGCGCGCGGCGGCGGAATTCTTCATCTCGAACAAAGCGACAGCCAGCGGAAATCTCGCGCGCATGACCAGCTTGGGATCCAGGCGCAGGGCAGCGCGAAACTCAGTCACGGCTTCCTCGTACCGTTCCAGCTTTAGCGCATCGTAGCCACGTCCGAGATGGGCTTCCGGCGTGTCCTGCCAGGCCATCAAACTGCCGCTGAGGAGGGTGAGCAGCAGGGCGTGCAGACATGTGGTGAGGAGCCGGGATGCTAAGGACCCGTCACGAAGCGACCTTGCAATTATCTCGGGACCGCTCCCTGACGGTCGCGGCTTGGTCAGGCCTTCTGAACCGCGAACGTCACGGAGCGGTTGGATCGGTTGTTTCATGACAAGCCCTAACTTTCACGATAC
>DATFZA010000085.1:0-3475 GCA_035314765.1 Bryobacteraceae bacterium | reverse complement strand
CGCTGTCCTTTGTGTAACTGGACGCCGGCTAAGCGCGACTTGTGGAGGTGCACGCATTGCAACCACACCTGGCACACCTTTGACACCGGCGGAGTTTGCCCGGGATGCCTCTACCAGTGGTTGGACACGAAGTGCCTCTCGTGCAGGCGCTGGTCGCCACATTCGAGCTGGTATTGTTACTGCTAGTGTGAAGATATGGCGGTTCAGGCTCCTGTAATCACACCGGCCGGCACTCCGGACCAGCACGAACACGATCCGGTTGATGTTCGCATTTGCTGTCCACTATGTAACTGGACACCGGCCAAGCATGACCTGTGGATGTGCGCCTGCGGTCATCAATGGCACACCTTCGATACCGGCGGGATCTGTCCGGAATGCCTGCACCAATGGGCTCGCACGCAGTGCCTGTCTTGCAACGGCTGGTCGCCGCATTCGAGTTGGTATTGTTACTGCTGATCGCGGCCTACAATAGAAGCAAATGGACCATCCTGATAGCTTTGCCGCGTCGTCGGCTCTACGTGTGGGCGGACAGGAATACCGTATCTTCTCTCTACACGCGCTGGAGCGCGTGGCGAATCTATCGCGGGTTCCTTATTCGATCCGCATTCTGCTGGAGAATCTGCTGCGCTTTGAAGACGGGCGCACGGTGAAGCGGGCCGACATCGAATACGTGGCGAAATGGGTGAAAGGCGCTCCGCTTCAAGAGATCAATTTCCGCCCGGCGCGTGTGCTGCTGCAGGATTTCACGGGCGTTCCCTGCGTGGTCGATCTGGCGGCGATGCGCGATGCGCTGCGCGATATGGGCGCCGATCCGAAATTGGCCAATCCGCTGATCCCCGCCGATCTGGTGATCGATCACTCGGTGCAGGTGGATGAGTTTGGAACCAAGGGCGCCTTTGGGGCGAACGCGCTGCTGGAGTTCCAACGCAACAAAGAACGCTACGCATTTCTGCGCTGGGGGCAAACGGCGTTTCAGGATTTCCGCGTCGTGCCGCCGGATACCGGCATCGTGCATCAGGTGAATCTCGAGTACCTAGCCTCCGTCGTGTTCACCGACCGCAAGCAGAGCCCGGTGCTGGCGTATCCCGACACGCTGATGGGCACGGACTCGCACACCACCATGATTAACGGCTTGGGCGTGGTGGGCTGGGGCGTCGGCGGGATTGAAGCCGAAGCCTGCATGCTCGGCCAGCCGATCTCGATGCTGCTTCCCGAAGTGGTCGGATTCAAATTGACCGGGCGGCTGGCCGAAGGCTGCACCGCTACCGACCTGGTGCTGACCGTGACCCAAGCGCTGCGCAAAAAGGGCGTGGTCGGCAAGTTTGTCGAGTTTTATGGGCCGGGCGTCGCGGCTTTGAGCCTGGCCGATCGAGCCACCATCGCCAACATGGCGCCCGAGTACGGCGCGACGATCGGTTTCTTCCCCATCGATGAGAAGACGCTGGATTATTTGCGGCTCACCAATCGTCCCGCCGACCGGATCGCGCTGGTGGAAGCCTACGCCAAGGAGCAGGGGCTGTTTCTAACGGCGACTTCGCCCGATCCGGATTACAGCGACACGCTGAGTTTGGAGCTGGGCAAAGTGGTTCCGTCGATGGCGGGTCCCAAGCGCCCGCAGGATCGTATCGATCTACCGGATGTGAAGAAGAATTTCATGAGCACGCTGGGGGAAGCGCAGCACAGCGCCAGTTATGCCTCCAACGGCCACAGCGAAACGATCCACGATGGCGCGGTGGTGATCGCGGCGATAACCAGTTGCACCAATACATCCAATCCGTCGGTGATGATCGCGGCCGGCTTGCTGGCGAAAAAAGCCGTGGAAAAAGGCTTGAAAACGCAGCCCTGGGTGAAGACGAGTCTGGCGCCCGGCTCGAAAGTGGTCACCGATTATTTGAACGACGCGGGGTTAACTTCTTATCTCGATGAGTTGGGGTTCAACCTGGTCGGCTACGGATGCACTACCTGCATCGGCAACAGCGGGCCGCTGCCGGAGGCGGTAGCCGAGGCCGTTTCGAAAGAGAAGCTGGTGGTGGCCGCGGTGCTGAGCGGCAATCGAAATTTTGAAGGGCGAATCAATCCGCTGGTGCGCGCGAATTACCTGGCGTCGCCGCCGTTGGTGGTTGCCTATGCGCTGGCCGGGCGCGTGGACATCGATTTGCAAAACGAAGCCATCGGCGCCGGAGGCGACGGCAAGAAAGTCTATTTGAAGGATATCTGGCCGACTACGGAAGAAGTGGACGCGGCGGTCAAGAAATCGGTGCGCGCCGATCAGTTCAAGAAGGAATACGCGGAGGTATTTGATGGCGACGCCACGTGGCATTCCATTAAAGTTGCAGCCAGCGATCTGTATGCCTGGGATGATTCGTCGACTTACATCAAAAAAGCGCCGTATTTCGACAAAATGGTGGATCCGGAGACTTCGGTAGTTGATTTTAGCGGGATGCGTGCCTTGGCCGTGCTGGGCGATTCGGTCACAACCGATCATATTTCGCCGGCCGGCAATATCGCGGTGGACAGTCCGGCGGGCAAGTATCTGATCGGCCGCGGAGTGAAACCCGGGGATTTTAATTCCTACGGAGCCCGGCGTGGGAACCATGAAGTGATGGTGCGCGGAACTTTCGCCAATATCCGGCTGCGCAATCTGATGGCGATGGGCACCGAAGGCGGCTGGACGACGCATGTCGCCAGCGGCGAGAAGATGTTTATCTACGATGCGTCTTTGCGTTATTTGGCGGAAGGGACTCCGCTGCTGGTTATCGCGGGCAAGGAATATGGAACGGGGTCGTCGCGCGACTGGGCGGCGAAAGGGACTTTATTGCTGGGTGTGAAGGCCGTTCTGGCGGAAAGCTTCGAGCGGATTCATCGCTCCAACCTCGTCGGCATGGGAGTGCTGCCGCTGCAGTTTCTGCCGGGCGAAAGCCGCGATTCGCATGGGCTCACCGGTTTCGAAGAATTCGCCATAGAAGGCGTGGCTGCGGCCATTGCCAGCGGCGGAAAAGCGCGCGTGCGCGCGGGAGAGAAGAGCTTCGAAGCGGTGGTGCGCATCGACACGCCGATGGAAGCCGAGTATTACCGCAACGGCGGGATCCTGCCTTATGTGGTGAGGCAGTTAGCAGGATAAACTGAAACCGCCATAGCCCCGCGGCGCGGATGGGGACACAGCGGGCTCGAGTCCAAGCTCCCTCAATCGAAACTATCGTGGCTGTGTCCCCCTGCGCCCGGCCGCACACCAGGAAGAATGCAAACCGCCCTAAGCCCGCGGCGCGGATGGGGACACAGCGGGCTCGAGTCCGGGCTCCCTCAATCGAAACTATCGTAGCTGTGTCCCCCTGCGTATTCCCTTAGTACAATGGAGCGAATGCATGGAGCGTCTCTCCTCAGCGCTTGCCAACATCCCGCGCATCGATTTTTCCGCCGTCATTGACATCGTTATCGTCGCCAGCCTGATTTATCAGTTCTTCCTCATTGTGCGAGG
>DATFZA010000084.1:0-3101 GCA_035314765.1 Bryobacteraceae bacterium | reverse complement strand
TGGATGACTTCGCTTTTGCACCGCTTCGAGGGCGCTGACGGGTTCGACCATCGCCGCCAGATCGCGGAGCTGGACCAGATCGGCACTTCAAGAGCCGCGGCCACAACTCTCGCCGAGAACTACACCGGCCTGCCGTTGCCGTGAGAGGCGGTCGGGGCCGGCATGCCTGTGTACTAAGGTTGCTATTGGGGCGCGGCGGGAGCGCTCCCGCTCCCTGACGGTCGCGGCTCGGAATCGGGTCAACAAACGGCGCGCGTTTGTTATTTGGGCAGAGCAAACGCGACGATCGTGCCGCCCGTGGGGTCCGATGATTTGCCGCCGCCTGCCGCGATCACCACATACTGCCGTCCGGCGACCTCATAAATCGAGGGCGTAGCGTTGCCGGCCGCCGGCAAAGTGGTCTCCCAAAGCAGTTCGCCTGTCGTCTTATCGAACGCGCGGAATTTCTTGTCGTAGCTGGTAGCGCCAATAAACAGGAGACCGCCAGCCGTCACCACCGGCCCTCCATAGTTCTCCGATCCGGTGTTCTTGAGGCCTTGAGCAACCAGTTTCGGATATTCGCCAAACGGAATGGTCCACGCATACTCCCCAGTGTTGAGATTGATGGCATTCAATGTTCCCCAAGGCGGCTGGATCGCCGGATAGCCTTCAGGATCGAGAAACCGGTTGTAACCATCGTTGACGTATTTCATAAACGAGTGCGCGTCTTGGGTGGAATGAACACGCGAATCTTGTCCGTTCATAACGTAGCTGGTAATGGCTTTCAACCCGTCTCTTCCCAAATAACCGAAGCCCGGCATGCGGCCGCTGCCCTGAAACAGGAACGCCATGACGTCCGTGTCCGAGTAGATTTCCTTCAAGTTCTTGAGAGAGGGAAACTCAGGAGGGCCACCGGTCAAGTCGGACTTGTGGCAGACGGCGCAGTTCTTCAGGTATAACTTCCGTCCGGACGTTTTGGATTCCTGGCGCTGTTCCACCATTCGCAAAATCCACGCCATTTCGTTGGCATTGACGTAGAGCAGGCCGGTTTCCGGATCGAAGGCGCTTCCTCCCCATTCGGCGCCGCCGTCGAAGCCCGGGAAAATAATTGTCCCCTGTTTGCTTCCGGGAACGAACTGGCCATCGCTGCGCAATTGGCTGAACCGCTCGAGCGCGGCCGCGTGCGCTTCCGGAGTCCGTTGCGTCAGCATCTCCGCCGTCAGCCTCTGGCGAGCGAACGGCGCGGGCAGCAAGGGGAACGGTTGCGTCTTCGCCGCAGCCTCGCCGTCGAGATCGGAAGACGGCACAGAGTGTTCTTCAATCGGAAAGACGGGCTTTCCAGTCTCGCGTTCAAAGACATATATAAAGCCGGATTTGGTGGTTTGCGCCACCGCGTCGATGCGTTTGCCATTGCGCTCGATGGTGACCAAACTGGGAGGCGACGGAAGATCGCGATCCCAGATATCGTGATGCACTTCCTGAAAGTGCCATACCCGCTCTCCTGTCGCCGCGTTCAGAGCGATCAGCGAATCGGCGAACAAGTCGTCCCCAGTGCGGTCTGCGCCATAGAAATCGAAAGCGGCCGACCCCGTGGGCACGAAGACCAGGCCGCGCTCCACATCGAGCGCCAGCCCGGTCCAATTGTTCGCCGCTCCGCTGTAAGTCCAGGCGTCCTTGGGCCACGTTTCGTAGCCGAATTCTCCGGGATGCGGTATGGTGTGAAACGACCAGCGTAGTTTGCCCGTGCGGACATCGTAAGCGCGAATGTCGCCAGGAGAAGCGGGCAGGGTTTCGCTGATCAAGCTTCCGATGATCAAGAGATCTTTGTACACCAGCCCGGGCGTACTCAAAGAAACCATGTTCTTCGGTTCGCGGCCGAGATTGTCGCGCAGGTCGATTCTGCCTTTGTCCCCGAACGCCGGATCGGGCTTGCCGGTCTGGGCGTCGATCGAGTACAAGTACGGGCGCCACGCCGTAAATACACGCTCCCGCCCTTCACCGGCCCAGTACGCGACACCTCGATTTCGCATTTTGCCGATGAAGTGCTGGCCCTGGCCGGGCTCGAAACGCCACTTGAGTTTCCCGGTGACCGCATCGAGCGCAACGAGATTCGCCCTAGGCGTCGTGGCGTACAGCGTTCCGCCCACAATGAGAGGATTGCACTGAAACTCCGAACCGCGGAAGCTGTCGCCGGTATCGAACGTCCAGGCGATTTGGAGCCTTTCCACGTTGGTGCGATTGATCTGCTTCAGCGGCGAATAGCGGATGTCTTCCGGACCGCCGCCGTAAGCGGGCCAATCGGCTCCATCTGGTTGCGCGGCTGCCGCCAGAGCCAGCGAGCAAACAGTCACGAGCGGGAATTTTGCGGGCATGGTGTTCAACAGTAAGTTAACAGAGCATGGAGTAAATGGGCCGCAAGGCCGGATACAAGGCCTGATAGACCGCATATCCCTTCGCGTAAACACCCATTTCTCGCTCGCGCGGCTCCACTGACGCGGCTTCTCGAATTGTGGCTGCGCAGGCCTCGGCCACGTTCGAGAATTCGCCCGTGCCCACCATTGCCAATAGCGCCGCACCGTAGGCCGATCCTTCTTGCGAACTCAGCGTGGCAACGCGCTTCCGGAACACATCGGCCAGGATTTGCCGCCAGAAAAGATTGCGTGCCCCGCCGCCGGAGGCGCGTACGGACGATACTGGCACGCCTAACTCCTCCACAATATTCAGGCAATCTTTTTGACTGTACGAAACACCTTCGACGATGGAACGAATCAGGTCGGCGCGCTTGTGCTTGGCGGTCAGTCCCACCCAGCCTCCGCGGGCTGTGGGGTCCAGATGTGGAGTCCGCTCGCCCATCAGATACGGAAGCCATTGCAGGCCCTCGGAACCGGCGGGAGCCTGAGAGGCCTCCGCCATCAATTCGTCGTAGGACGATCCGGCAGCAAGTCGATTGCGGAACCATTGCAGGCTCAAACCGGCGCCCTGCGTGACGCCCATCACATGCCACTTACCTGGCACCGCGTGGCAAAAAGTATGGACGCGGCCTTGAGGATCGTAGGCAACCTTTTCCATGTGCGCGAAGACCACGCCGGACGTTCCCAAAGTGCAGGAGACGATCCCCGGTT
>DATFZA010000083.1:0-7712 GCA_035314765.1 Bryobacteraceae bacterium | reverse complement strand
GTGGCGGTCAGCATCCCGGAGGCGTTCACACCACCACCCGAGTACGAGAAGTCAAAGACATCGGCGCGTATCGCGGTAGCGCCAAACAGCAACATCACCGAGCACAAGTACCTGATCACAGTTTCTCCCGGAATTTCCTTAGCAATCCGCACTCCATTTAATCGGCGAACCAACGAAAAGGCTTCGGAGCGACACAGGCAGTAACACATCCGACATACTGGGAATCGATCCAGAAATTCGGTCCAAGTGCCAACCCTCGGCAACCCAAGAAAACCTCGGATCGCGCAGTGTAGCGCGGCATACATTGGGCTCAAGAAACTCCCCCACCTGGCGATCCGCAGCCCAGCGGAGCTCGATCGGGCCAACGTAGGACTTGGTCGCCCGACACTGGCTCTCCGCAACCGCTACGCTAGGGTGACCGCTGAACGCCTCCGTCGGCGTGATTTCCCATAGATCGCTGCGCCGAAAGGGACTCTTCACAATGAGTGACGGGAATCCATCCACGGTCCGCTCGGAATCCAGCCCTTAGAATGAATCATGATCCGGTTTGAGGAAGAACTCACGCTATTGCAGAATCATCTGCTCGAAATGGCCGGGCGCGTAAAGTCCTCCATTCATAAGAGTATGCGATGTCTGATCGAGCGCGACCGTTCGCTCATTCTGGAAGTTCTCGCGGATGAAGAGCACATCAACGAACTGGAGATCCGCATCGACAGTTTGGCGACCAGGCTGGTCGCCCTAAATCAGCCCGTGGCCGTGGACATGCGGCTGATCATCGCGGCGCTGAAAATCAACACCGACCTGGAGCGCATGGGCGATCTGGCGGTGAGCATCGTTCAGCGCGCCAGCGAACTGCTCGAGCGACCGCCTTTGGAACAGATGGTCCCAGTTGCCGAAGAAGCCACGCTGGTTGAGGCGATGGTGGAGGACAGCATCGCGGCGTTTATCGATCGTGACGCCCAACTGGCTCATCAGGTTCTCCTCGCAGACGATCGGGTGGACCTGTTGCGGAATGAAATCTATGAGAGCCTGGCGACTCGGATGGAGGCCGACGGCCACGCGGTGCGCCGGGCGTTGCCCTTGCTGGTGATCGCACGCAATCTGGAACGCATTGCGGACCACGCCACGAACGTCGCTGAAGACGTCATTTTCCTAGTGCGCGGAGTGGATGTCCGCCACCGTCGGGAACAGCCTTAACGGGAATCTCGCTATACTCCCACCTCTTCCAGCTCCAACTCACCCAGCGGCTTTGGATCGCGTCCCACTCCGGTAGCCCAAGCGACCAGCGCAGCGCAAGTACCGCTGCCTGCCGCCATCCAGAAGACACTCGCATAACCGAACTTTCCCGCTAATGCGCCCGCCGCCAGTGCGCCGAGAGAAACGAACAAATCGAAGAACGCGTTCAACGCTCCTAAAGCCGATGCGCGCTCTTTGTCCCGCACCGACCGTACCACCACCACGGCTAGCGAGGGCCAAGGGAACGAATACCCTAAGCCGACCAGCGCGGAAGCCATCGTCGCGACGCTGGGGTCGCGGGTGATGGCAATCAGCAGCAACCCCGCGACCAGCATCGATAGCCCCAGAAACAGTGTTTTCCTGGGTCCCAGGCGATCCGGCAGCGATCCGAGCAAGGTTCGAATGAACAGGACGCAGAGCGCGAACGAAGCGAAAGCGTACGTTCCTCCCGGTCCGCGTTCGCGCAATAGCAGCACCAGAAAGCCTGCCATAGCCGCGTAGGATACAGCCGCGAAACCAAGGACGAAGCCCGGCACCCAAACTTCCTTGGGGATGTTGAGCTTGATGGGAGCCGGCGCATGGCGGTGGCCTTTATTGTGACGCTCCAGTCCGTGAGGTGGCGCCTCTGGTGTCCGCCAGAGCACCAGCAGCACGATCGCGGACGACGCGGTGACGAAAAACGCCGCGGTCTGCCAGGCTCCAAACATCTGTCCCGCCAAGGGACCAAGCGATAGACCGCCCCAGACGCCGGATGCAAAATATCCCAGAGCTTGCGCACGCTCTTGAGCGGGCGCCAAGTCCACGATCCAGGTAACGGCCGCGGTCATGAAGAACGCCTCGCCCGCTCCGTGGAAAACACGGCCGACAATGACGCCCATCAATCCGAACACCGGCAGATAGAGGATGCCGGCGCAAGCACACAGTGAAATGCCCACGGCAAAGGTGAACTTCCGCGTCCTGGCGTCGGCGGTGGGGCCCGCGAGTAACCGCCCCAATACCGCGAACGCAGACGACAGGCCGATGACGATTCCGATGACAAACGGAGTGCTGTGCAGTTGATCCCGCAAATATAGCGGGAGCAGCGGAATCATCGCTCCAAACGCCAGCATACCTATGAACACACACCCCACGACCCGCCAGAATGGCGGGCGGGCGAAACCACTTAGCATCTTTATTCAGAATCGCACGGGGAGAAAAATTCCTGCTAAGTTAGAAGGGCTGCGATGACCGGATGAACCAGGTCAGGACAAGTGAAATTTACATTATTGAAACAAGGAGACAAAGGAGATAAGCATGGACCTCGAACAAGGAAAACAAAAGTACGCGAGCGTACTCGATCTCATCAAGAAGTCGAATGTGCGTCTGGATCACTTGCATGTGGATGGGGACAAACTCGTGATGCAAGGCGCCGCGCCGAACGACGCCATCAAGAACGCAGTCTGGACCGCAATCAAGGCGGTGGACCCGGCCTACAGCGACCTGAGCGCCGACATCAGCGTCGATTCCAGTCTTCCGGCTCCCGTGGAGACCAAGACGTACACGGTCAAGTCCGGCGATACGCTGTCCAAGATCGCCAACGATTTTTACGGCAACGCCGGCCAGTACATGAAGATTTTCGAAGCTAACAAGGACAAGCTCTCGGATCCCAACAAAATTCAGGTCGGCCAGGAACTGACCATTCCGGCGTAAGGGCCTGCGTAAGAGGAGGACAAATATATGGGATGGATGGGAACAATTGGGAATCTCTTAGAACAGTATGCCGGGGGTACGGCAAACCCGGCCCAGGCAGACGCTCACTTCGACCAGGTAGCGGGCGCGGCTCCGGCCTCGACTATCGCCGGCGCATTGGCGGGCGCCATGCGGTCGGAACAAACGCCACCGTTCGGACAACTTGCCGGGCAACTGTTCGGCAACTCGAGCGGCGATCAAAAAGCCAACGTGATCAACGAACTGATTTCAGCCGCGGGGCCGATGCTGCCGTCGCTGTTGGGTAGTTCGGCGGTTGGCGGATTGTTGTCGCAGGTGATGGCCGGCGGCGGGCAAGTGACTGCCGCTCAGGCTCAACAAATTCCGCCGGAGGTTGTTCAGCAGATGGCGGCTCACGCGGAAAAGCAGGACCCGTCGGTCATCGATCGCGTAAGCAGCATCTACGCCGAACACCCAGCACTGATCAAGACGCTGGGAAGCGGCGTACTCGCGATCGCCTTGGCGAAAATTGCCCAGGCTCAGAAAAGCTAAGGAGGCGAGTTCATGCTATGGACACTGATCACCGGGTTGATCGTCGGTGCGATAGCCAAGCTATTGACACCGGGGCGCAGTCCCGGCGGATTCCTGATCACTATTTGCATCGGCATTGGCGGATCCATCCTGGCCACGTTTCTGTTGCGTGCGGTCGGGTGGTATAGGGAGGGCCAATCGGCGCATTTTCTCGCGTCGCTCTTTGGCGCGATACTGCTGCTGGTCATTTATCACATGGTGGTGAAGAACACGGGTTAGCAAGAGCATCCGTGGGACACGTATGCAGCCTGGAGGCTCAGTGAGGGGATTGGCGCCCATCCCCTCACTGACGTTCGGGGCTAGACGGAGGCGCTACTCGTGGACAGGCTTTGCGCTGTCGCGTTTCTGAAGTGATACCATAATGTATCACATGAAACAGGCCACGCTTCGCGACCTGCGTTACCACTTCGATCGCATCGCCGACCTACTACAAGAAGGCGAAGAAATTCAAATCACTAAGCGCCGCCGCGTGATTGCGCGACTGCTGCCTCCGACTCCCGTCGAGAACCCGCTGCGGCCGAATTTCGCCGCACGACTCAAGCAAATCTACGGGGACAAAGTCATGAGGGTCTCTGGCGCCGATCTCTTGACGCAAGACCGGAGCCGGGCTTGACGAGCTATGCAGATACCAGTTTTGTAGTTTCTCTTTACGTACCGGACATTCATTCGAGGACGGCAGTCACGGCTATGGGGCGGATCGAAGGCGAGGTGCTCATAAGCGCCTTCGGCGAGGTGGAATTGGCCAACGCCCTCGAACTGCGTCTTTTCCGCAA
Organism: Bryobacteraceae bacterium; assembly: GCA_035314765.1. Taxonomy (GTDB): domain Bacteria; phylum Acidobacteriota; class Terriglobia; order Bryobacterales; family Bryobacteraceae; genus DATFZA01. Next base: position 3,426 of record DATFZA010000083.1, on the reverse strand, counting down.
GGAGATCACGGCGCGGCAGGCCAAGGCTGCGGCGCAGGCGTTCGAACAGGATCTCCTGGCCGGAGTTTTTCGCTTGCAAGCGATACCGTCGGCGGCCTTTGAAAAGGCCAAGCGGTTGGCGCGTCAACACACAGCTTTACTGGGAACCCGGAGCCTCGATCTAATTCACGTGGCCACCGCTCTCACCTTGGGAGCAACCGGCTTTCTGAGTTTTGACACCAATCAGCGCAAGCTTGCTCACGAAGCCGGATTGACGGTTGCTCCGAAGACCCTGGGGAGCAAGACTCCATAGACCAATCGTTGCAGCGGCCGGGCGCGCGCGCTAGCTGCGAAGCTAAAGCTAGGTGACCTCCGCCTGGCTCTGGTTCTGGCGCGATAAATGCACCAAGCCCAGGGTCAGCAGATCCGTCTCGGGCGCTTTCGACTTGCGGTCGCTCTTGGTGGAATACATCCTTTGGTCGGCTTTCGACAGGAGCGATTCGGCGTCGAAGCCGTCGGCCGGGAAGAAGGCGCAGCCGGCACTCACTCCCACGACTACCTCTTCCCGCAGCAGCTCCCGGCTGGCCGCCTGTATGCCGGTTTCGAGAGCGGCCAGGCGCTCCGCCAGGTTTTCAACCGGCAGACCGGGCATCAGAATCACAAATTCGTCTCCACCCATACGCGCGACATAGTCGTAACCGCGGCAAGAGTCTTTCAGTTGCTGCCCCACCAGATGCAGCAGTGCGTTCCCTTGCAGATGGCCGAAGCGATCGTTAACCGTCTTGAAGCCATCGAGGTCGCACACCACCACCGCCAGAGTCTCGCGGGAGCGTTGGCAGCGCGCCACCTCCGCATCCAGATGCTCGAAGAGAGCGCGTGAATTCGGCAGGCCGGTAACAAAATCGACGGTGGCTGAAGACGACAGTTGCTGGAACCGCGTGGAGTGCTCAAGACACAATCCCAGTTTGGAAGCCACTGCCATGGCAATGCGCAGATCTTCGGCGCCAAAGGCGCTCTGTTCCGCGCGATACACGGACATAACGCCGGTCACTCCGGTATTGCCCTCGAGCGGCACCGCGAGCAGCGACCCAAAGGAAGGGAAAGGCCCGCTCGAGAATTCCCGTTCGCTGGCTGGATCGGCGTTGCAAATCGGTTGTTTCAGTTGCGCCGAGGTTCCGGCCACTCCCTGGCCGAGGGGAATATCGAGCGAACATAACGCCTCGAATTCCTGGCCATTGACGAATTGGGGCTTGAGCTTCCCTTTGGCCACTCCATGAACGACCAGGGCATCAAAAGGCAGCATTCGTTTCAAGCGGATCGCGAATTGCGGCAGAACCTCCTGGAGTCCGACCGAATAGTTCAGGTCGTGCAGCATGCTGGAGAGTTCCAGTACTTCATTTTGAGCGTTTGCAATCGAATTCAACCGCTCGAGCGTGATGTCGTCGATGGATGTTTCGGGATTCTTTGATTTTTCTTGTTTCATTCTTTGCTCCAATTCTCTAAACTGTTCGCCGAGGATGCTCACTACGCGCGGGTCGTAGCCATGGTTCGACTCGTTGGCGATTACTTCCATGGAGGCATTGGGCGTCAATGCGCGCCGGTAAGGACGGGGGCTGGTCAGCGCGTCAAAGCACTCGACGACGGCCAGAATGCGCGCCCCCAGCGGAATCTGCTCGCCTTTCAAACCGTTTGGGTAACCCGTTCCGTCCCAACGTTCATGATGGGCGGAAACGATCTCGGCGACCGGATAGGGAAAACTGGCCGACGCCAGGATTTCCGCTCCTACGATCGGGTGGATCTTTATCTTTTCGTACTCTTCCGGCGTCAGTTTTCCGGGTTTATTGAGAATGTGCTCCGGTATGGCAAGCTTGCCGACATCGTGCAGCAGACTTGCGGCAGCCAAGGCTTGCAGTTCCTCGTTTGCGAGTTGCAACTGCTTGCCGATCTCCAGGGCGAAAAATTGCATGCGCCGCAGGCGCGGATGAGTGCGGTCGCGGGCGCCTATGGCCAAGGCCAGCAGCTCTATGGTTTGCAAATGCAGCTCCGCCTCATACTCCGAGTACTCCTTACGCGCGCGAATTCTCTCGAGCGCGAGAAGACACAGCCAGCCCAGGAAATAGCTCATGGGAAGACATACCACCGCCGCCTGCCACCCAACCCAAAGCCCTAGCGCATGGGTCAGGCCGGCAACGATGGCGCCCGCCAGGTGCAAGCCGAACATCCCTTGATTCCAATGCACCTGCACGGGCTGCCCTTGGAACCAGCCCAGCGCAGAATTTACCAGGCCCGAACTCATAAGGTAGAGGACCGCGGCCGCGACTGCTAATCGCGGAATCGGGGCGATGAGGGCGTACTGCCACCAAGGACAATGAAACGCCAGATAGGCGGCGCCAGCGGCAAAACAGGCGTCCAGCACCCGGACAATGGCTGGCGCTGGGTCGAATTTCTGGCGCCAGCGTCGTATGGGTTGGACCATCGCGCCGGCGGCAGCAAGGAATATGGCTTCGCGGCCGCTCAAATCGACCACCGCGAGCAAAATCGGGACAAAAGCAAGGGAGGTTGGAGTTCCCGGGAAATCGAGCCGAATTGCCGCCGCAATGAACGTCAGGGCGAGATAGACGAAGAAGCGCAGCGGATCGGCTGGACGAAACGAAAAGATCTCGATCGCGGCAGCACAAGCAAACACTGCGGCCAACAGCAAGGAGTAGGCGGACCGGGCTGAGGGCGTGGAGGGCATGCGGAAGATTCTGCGTCTGGTCAAGCACGTTCGCAACCATCCCTAACGCTCTGTAGCTTGGGAGTTTAAATAAATTCATAGACAAACTGTCGCCGACGATGCGCCCACCTGGGACTTTTTGTCGTCCAGTTCCAGTGAGGTAGATTACCTAGGTGTCATGTTCTCGGCGATTGCTTGTTCAGGCGGCCATGGCGGACTTTTGAAGTTTTTGGCTGAAGGCGAGGGCCTGCCGGCTGCGGGTTTCGCGGTCGCGGAACGCATCGATGACGTCATTCGAAAAAACGAACCCATCGGCGGCCGGGTTGTAGGCAACCGGTTCCTTTTGATTGGCTTGGCGGGCGTCGTGGAGGGTTTTCAGACGAGCAGCTTCGGCGAGTTGTTCCTTTTCCCGATGCTTGCGGCCAGCTTGGGTCTGGTCGATCAGTTTTAGGGAACGCTCGAGCTGGCGTGAGAGGCGCTGCTCGTAGATCGAGAGGTTGCCTACACTCTTGTTGACGTGCTCTTCGAAGGCGAGGGCGGAGGCCATGGCAGTAGCGCAGCGGTCATCGGCGGTCGAGACCTCGTCTTCATGCCGGACGGCGGACAGGGCGAGACTGGATTGTTCCATGGCGGTGATGCGATTGAGGCGCCAGGAGGTGTCGGCGATGGTTTGGACGAGTTGGCTTTCCACGGGACCGACGGGCGCGTAATGGGTGAAGAATTCCGCGCAG
>DATFZA010000082.1:0-3670 GCA_035314765.1 Bryobacteraceae bacterium | reverse complement strand
CCGGCAACGCGTGGTCGGCACCGAACAAGATCGCGGTCTTTCCTACGGCGGACATGTTAAGCAACGTGCAGGTTATCGATCTGCTTGGCACGGGGACGGCGTGCCTGGTATGGTCGACGCCGTTGCCTTGGGAAGCGGCGCCAGCGTTGCGCTACGTCGACCTGATGGGCGGCACCAAGCCGCATCTGCTGACGCTGGTCCGCAACAATTTGGGGGCGGAGACGCGGATCACGTATGCGCCGTCCACGCAGTTCTACACCGCCGATAAGATAGCGGGAACACCGTGGATCACGCGGCTCCCGTTTCCCGTGCAAGTGGTGGAACGAGTCGAGGCATTCGATTGGATCGGCCGCAACCGGCTGGTCACCCGGTACGAGTACCATCACGGCTACTTCGACGGATATGAGCGCGAGTTTCGAGGATTTGGAAGGGTGGACCAGTGGGACACCGAAGAATACCGCACCGACACCGCATTTCCGGAAGGCGAAGCGCTCAACTGGAACGCCGAGTCATGGACGCCGCCCATGCTCACTCGCACCTGGTTTCACACCGGCGCTTTCGAGGAAGCCCTCGCGGTCTCGCAGAAGTATGCCAACGAATACTGGATTGAGCCCGCACTCCGCAGTCTGCAATCACCGCCGATGGTTTTACCGAATACCGTGATTCCGCCCGGCGTGAATCCGTTTGAAATGCGCGAAGCCTACCGCTCGCTTAAGGGGCAGATGCTGCGCAAGGAGATCTATGCCGAGGACGATTCTTTCCTGGCTGAGAATCCCTATTCGGTCACGGAGCAGGACTTCACGATCGAGTTTTTGCAGCCGATGGGCGTGAACGGGCATGCCGTATTCTTTTCCCATGCGCGGGAGACGGTGACATTTCAATACGAGAGGAACCCAAGCGATCCGCGCGTCACTCACGACCTTACACTAGAAGTGGACTCCTTCGGCAATGTCTTACGCAGCGTTTCGGTGAGTTATCCGCGCCGCTCCGGATACGCGCCGCCGGAGCCAACGCTTTCCGCCTCAACACAGAGCATGCTCGCCTACGACCAGGGGCGCCTCCACATTCTCTCAACGCGAAATCAATTCACTAATGCCATTGACGCGTCCGACTCTTACCGTAAACCCGCGCCTCAGGCGACGATTGCGGCTGAATTGACCGGCATAACGCCGGCAGCTAGCGCTCCGGGCGTAACCAACCTGTTCGGCTTCGACGAGCTTGACACAATTTGGCAGACCGTCTGGGACGGCGCGCATGACATTCCATACGAATCTATCCCGGCGTCCGATGTCGACGGCTCCGGAACCCCCGCAAGCACACCCACGCGCCGGATCGTCCGGCAATCGGTTACGCTTTATCGCAGCGACGATCTGACTGCGCTGCTCTCGCCGGGCGTGCTCCAATCCCTTGCCCTGCCGGGTGATTCCTATCGCGCGGCTTTGACGCCCGGGATACTGTCCAACGTTTTCGGGGCTCTTGTAAGCAGTGCCACGCTCAGTGAGGGAGCTTATGTGCAGTTGGCGGGCGAAACCGCATGGTGGATGCCTACGAGCCGGCTGTATTATTCGGCCGGCGACTCGGACACGCCGGCACAGGAACTCGCCGCTGCCCAGGCAAACTTTTACCTGCCGCGCCGGGCGATCGATCCGTTTGGAAACATCACGCGCATCAGCTACGACGGGTACGACCTCCTGGCGGCAACGAGTACGGATGCGGTCGGCAATGTGACCAGCGCGTTGAACGACTACCGCGTCCTGCAACCTGTACAGGTGACGGACGCGAACGCAAATCGCGCGCAGGTAACTTTCGATCTGCTCGGCATGGTGGTGGGAACCGCGGTGATGGGCAAGGCGACCGAGAATCTGGGCGATTCGTTTGTGGGCTTTGTCCCCGATCTGGATGACGCCACGATCCTGGCGCATATGAGTGATCCGCTGACCGCTCCCGCCGCGATTTTGGCCAGCGCAACCACCCGGATTGTCTACGATTTCACTGCGTTCTACCGGACAGGCAGTGCGCCGCCTGCCGTCTACACGCTCGCGCGCGAGACTCATGTCTCGGATCTGACGGAAGGGCAGGTCACGCTTTACCAGCATAAATTTTCGTACTCGGACGGATTTGCCCGCGAGATACAGAAAAAGGGTCAGGCAGCACCCGGGCCGCTGACGGACGGCGGGCCAGTGGTCACACCCCGCTGGGTGGGATCGGGGTGGACGATTTTCAATAACAAAGGCAAGCCGGTCCGAAAATATGAGCCGTTCTTCTCGGCGACGAATGCGTTCGAGTTTGCCGCTATAAACGGAGTGAGCAGCGTTCTATTCTACGATCCTCCCGGCCGCTTGTTGGCCACTCTTCACCCTGACAAAAGCTGGGAGAAGACCGTCTTCGATGGCTGGCAGCGGGAGCTTTGGGATGGGAACGACACAGTTCTGATCTCCGATCCGCGTACCGATCCCGACGTAGGCGATCATTTTTTGCGGCTGCTTGGAACCAGCCCGTTCGTATCCTGGCACGACTTACGCATAGGCGGTACCTATGGGGCGACTCCCGACGACCAGGCCGCGCAGAAGGACGCAGCGCAAAAGACCGAGGCTCACGCGGCAACGCCGACGGTCGAACATTTTGACGCCCTCGGACACACATGCCTGACGATCGGCGACAACGGCGGGGGCGTGCGCTATCCAAGCCGGATGGCGCTAGATTGCGAAGGCAAAACGCTTGCCGTGTTCGACGGGCTGGGCCGGCGCGCGATCGAGAAAGTCTTCCGCGCTCCGCAATATGTCGCCGCGACCGATATGGCGGGCAACGCTGTCTACCAGAATGGAATGGACGGAGGGGCCCGGCGAACGCTGGTTAGCGTCGCAGGCAATCCGATCCGCACCTGGGACGCGCGGGGAAATGCATTCCGCGACTTGTATGATGCGGCGCACCGTCCGACGCATCGCTACGTCAGCACCAACGGGGCACCGGAGATCCTGATCGAACGGCTGGTTTATGGCGAGGGGTCGCGGCGTCGAATCTCTGCGGCCGGCTATTCCGTCAGTACGACAGCAGCGGCGGCGTAATCCACGAACAATTCGATTACAAGGGCAACCTTGTGGCCAGATACGGCCGACACGCAAGACGTCATTTACTTCAACAATCAGCGCGTCGATCCGACCGGCGACTACACCTACGACCCATTGTACCGGTTGATTCGCGCCGCGGGCCGGGAGCAGGCGGGTACGCGGCGTGGCCGTCGGTGTTTATGACACGCGGCACAGGATGGTTCTGCCGCCCCAACGCTTTGGCCAGGAAGCGCTTTGCTGCGGCCCGCGTCCTGCTTGGCAGAGAGGAGAAAGTCGAGGGCAGCGCCACTTGCCCTTGACCCATTAGGTACACCTTTGCAACAATAAATTAAAAATTTTTTCAGCAACCACCCGTCAGCCCTGCGCCGCCAGCGCTCTCCAACGGAAAATCATTTCGCAACAGCCTTTAGCTAGCGCACAACTGAAGGAAATGGAGTTCCCTCAGGAATAGCATTAACCACGTTATCAGGATACTGAATAATGTTTTCCCATTTATATCCCATGGCATTAAACGTGGCGTGATCTGGAATCCAAAACCGATAGTTATTTAAAACAACATAAACTTTATCGGCGGATCCTTTGAGCACTGTGCCATTAGGATA
>DATFZA010000081.1:0-3592 GCA_035314765.1 Bryobacteraceae bacterium | reverse complement strand
CCAAGCTGCTGGAGTTCGCCAAGAGCGCGAATTTGGATGACATTCAACTGGGCCGCTGCCTGGACACGCAAGCCACGGTAGCCGATGTCGACAAAGACATCGCGGAGGGCAAGTCTCTGGGTATCAACGCCACGCCTACGGTGTTCATCAATGGCCGCCGCCTGGTCGGAAACTATCCGTGGCAGAATCTGGAACAGATCATTCGCCAGGAATTGGACTATCAGAGCACAACATCCGATGCCGGCGAAAAATGCTGCGAAGTGACCATCCCAAATCCGTTGAAGAAGAAGCAGTAGCTCCTTATGCATAACAGTCGCCTGTTGGTTGGGCTGATGTTCGCCGCCGGCTCGTTTGGCGCAACTGAACCCAGTTCCGATGAGTACCTCGGTTACGTAAAGTTTCTGGCGTCCCCAGAGATGCGCGGGCGCGCGACCGGTTCACCGGAATTGGAGAAAGCCGCGGCGTTTCTGCGCGATCAGTTCCGGTCTCTACACTTGAAGCCGATCGAGCACGACAGCTACTACCAGGATTTTGAGGTGACCACCAGCGCGAAACTCGGCGCGGATAATGAATTCACTTACGGGCTCGGCGATCGCAAAAAGACGATCAAGTTTCAAAAAGACTTTGTGCCCTTGAATCTCTCCACCGCCGGACATGTCACCGGCGAGGTAGTGTTTTGTGGATTTGGGATCACGGCACCCGAGTACAACTACGACGACTACGCGGGCGTAGACGTCAAAGGCAAGATCGTCTTGTTGTTGCGCCATGAGCCACAGGAGTTTGACGAAAAAAGCATCTTCGACGGCAAAGTGTACACCGTCCATGCGCAGATCTTCAGCAAGGCGGTGAACGCGAAATTGCACGGCGCCAAGGCGGTGATCCTGGTCAACGACGTGGGAGCGCATTCCTCCGATTCCGATGAATTGGAGAAGTTCGGCGGTACGGCCGGGCCGGCCAACGCAGGAATTGAATTTCTGCAAGTACGGGCGGAAACGGTGGATAAGTGGCTCGATAAATCGGGTAAAGACCTGCGCACAATCGAGCAAGATATCGACAAGGACCTGAAGCCGCGCTCTTTCGCCCTGCCGGATGCTTTCCACGTAGACATGAACGTGGATATTCGCCGGGAGGTCAAGACGGTGCATAATGTGGGCGCCTTTTTGCCCGGGGAAACCGATGAATACGTCATTATTGGCGCTCACTATGACCACCTGGGCTTAGGCGAACAATTTTCTCTGGCGCCATCCCTGGCTGGAACGGTACATCCCGGCGCGGACGATAACGCCTCCGGCACGGCGGGCGTGTTGGAACTGGCGCATTGGTACTCGCAAGGGCCAAAGCATAAGCGAGGGATTCTGTTTCTGGCGTTCGCCGGCGAAGAGTTGGGCCTGCTTGGTTCCAGCAATTACGCCAATCATCCCGACCTGCCCTTGAACAAGTGCGTGGCCATGATCAACATGGATATGATCGGCCGCATCCGCGATCGAAAGATCTACGTGGGCGGCGTCGGCACGGGAACCACCTTCGGTCCTCTGGTGAAGAAAGCCGCGGAGAAGTCCGGGTTTGAGGCCGACCTCTCGGAGACGACTGGCTACGGATCGAGCGATCACACGTCGTTTACGGCCAAACAGCTCCCGGTACTATTCTTTTTTTCCGGCCTGCATAGCGACTATCACAAACCCAGCGATACCTGGGACAAGATCGACGCGCCAGACGCGGTGGCGCTGTTGCATATGATTTCCGACGTGATCGACGGCTTGACCGGAGATGCTCCGCCACCGCAGTTTGTGCGGGTTGTGGAACCGAAGGGCCACGGCGAAGAGGCCTCCGCCCATGCGGGCAAAGTTTCGGGGTATGGGCCGGATTTCGGGAGCATCCCGGACTTCGCGGAGATCCCCAACGGCGTGAGGTTTGCCGACATCCGGCCGGGGTCGCCGGCGGCCAAAGCGGGCCTTAAGGCGGGCGATATCCTGACCGAATTCGACGGCAAGACGATCCAGAACCTGTACGATTTCACGTACGCGCTGCGGGCCAAAAAGCCTGGAGACGAGGTACTGGTCAGGGTTCTCCGGTCGGGCCAAACAATTGAAGCCAAGGTACTGCTGACCGAAAGACGCTAGGAGGCGATACTGGGCTCACCACCATGACGCCCCGTACTGAAATCCTCGTGCCCTTCGCCGGAACCCCCATTCATGAACTTCCGCCGCTGATTCTCCATCCCTTTGCCGACGCTACCGGCCCGAATAAGCTGGTGGAGAGTTCGCGTGCCAGTCTGGTGCTGCAGGGGCTACTGCCGTCTGGCGACCGTACTCCCGAAGATCTGGACCGGGCATTACTAGAGGGCCGGTACTCGGAGTTGCGGATGCTGTTCTACGTGGGCAAGGACATCATCCGGTGGATCGACCAGTGCTTGGAATACGCCGGCCGTACGCCCGATTTGGCAAACCCGGGTGTCCGGTTTCAGAGTTTCGCAGCCCTGCTGCTGCAGGACGCGCCGCCCGAGGTGCAGGAAAAGCTGAAGCGCTGGGGCGTGGCCGATTACAGGGCTATCTTCGCCCGCGGCATCGCGTTGAACGCTCTGTTCACTGAAGTGCCACCGCTCACCATGCTTTCCAGCGATTTTGTGCTGAATTATCATCGCTACGCCGACCAACTGTTCCAGTCCAAGTTGTCGCAGAGCCTGTTCACGTCGCTGCACGCGCGCCAGTTCCGCTTCGATTTGTACTCGTCGGCCGAGTACTCGCGGATGCTCGAGCGCAGTTGGGAAGAAGAGTAGGCTGACCTGACCGTCCGGGAACGCGGGAATCCCACTAGCGGACAAGACACCCGTCTCAAATTAAGATTCTGCACCTAATTTCAAAGGCAGCAGACGTGCTTCCTCGCCCTGACAATAGTGGAGGTGCACCTTGCTCGAAGGTCTATTTGCCGAGCTTCGGCCTACCCTGCGGAGCCTGACGGGCAGTCCCGGTTTCACGTTGTTCGCGATTCTGACCCTGGCGGTGGGGATAGGTTCCAACACCGCGGTTTTCAGCGTCGCGGATGCATTCCTCTTCAAGCCCCTGCCCTTCTCGGACTCGGAACGGCTGGTCATGCTCCACGAACGCGCGCCCGGTAACACCACATTACCGAGCGCCGTTGCTCCGGCCGACTTTCTAGATTTTCAGCGCCGGTCGTCCTCGTTCGGGCAAATCGCCGCCTGGGAACAAGTCGATTTCAACCTGTCCGACGCTGGCGATCCCGAAGCGGTCTATGCCAGCGTAGTCACGCCCAATTTCTTCGACACGCTCGGGGCAAAGCCGTTGCTGGGGCGCACTTTCGCGCCGGACGAAGACCAGCCCGCCAAAAATCAGGTGGTGTTGTTGAGTTACGGATTGTGGCAGCGCCGCTTCGCCGCCGATCCGCACATTGTCGGACGCCAGATCAAACTGAACGGAAGCGTTTTTTCGGTCATCGGCGTGATGGGCAAGAGCGTCCGCTTCCCCGTGGCCACCACGCTGTGGACGCCGCTCACGCTGTCGCCGAGAGTGAAAGCCGTCCGGGATGCGCATTATCTCCACCTGGCCGCCCGCCTCAAAGGCGGTGTTTCGGAATC
>DATFZA010000080.1:0-5364 GCA_035314765.1 Bryobacteraceae bacterium | reverse complement strand
CTGCGCGCTGGCGCTGCGATACGAGTCGATTGCGATCGCCGCCATCGGCCTGGCGGGCGGATATCTCACGCCGATTCTCTTGAATACCGGAGAGAACCGTCCTTTGGCGCTGTTCTCTTTTCTGACGCTGCTGAACCTCGGTTCGCTGGCTTTGGTGCGTTCACGGCATTGGCGCTATCTCGAAGTGCTCGCTTTGTGCGCCAGCCTGTTTTACTACTGGGCCTGGTTCCTCGATAAGTACTCTTCCTCCGGCCAAACGGCAGCAACCATCGGCGCGCTATTGTTCTGGGCAACGTTCGCGGCGTTCGAGTGGACGCCTCTAATACTGGCCTCGCAAGTGTCGGTGATGGTGGCCATGGGAGCGGTTTGGTCCAAGAGTGTACCAAACTTCGTGCTGCTGGAACTCGTTGCCGCCGCGGGCGGACTGGCCCTCGCGTATACCCGGCGTTACGCGCTCCTGGTGACGGTGACGTTCGCGTCATTCTGGGCGGGTTATGGTGTCTGGCTCTCTGACCAGCCAGCGAAGTTCGATCGCGTTTCGATGTTTCTGGGACTGACTGCGATCTTTCTCCTCTTCTTCGGCTGGAATTTCTGGTGGTGTTTGATCCGCCGCGAGCTGACGCGCGCACAAGACCTGCTCCTGCTAGCCCTGAACGGGGCCCTCTATTTTGGCGCTTCATATTATTTGCTGCATGCCGGCTACAACGCGTGGATGGGCTTGCTGGCTGTTGCCGTGGCCGGAACCTACCTCGGCTTCGGCGCGCAGTTGTGGCGACAGCAACCCGCGGACAACCGCCCCGTGCTGCTCTCGGCCGCCGCGGCGCTGGCGTTTCTCACTCTGGCCATCCCCATCCAGTTGTCCGGCTTTGCCATCACCATGGCCTGGTCAGTGGAGATCGCCGCTCTAACCTGGATCGGTCTCAAGCTGAACGACAACCGGCTGGTTTGGACTGGCCTACTGGCGACCGCGCTCGTATTAGTTCGATTGCTGCTCTTTGACAGCATTGTGGCCGGCCAAGTGTCGCCATTCAACCAGCGGTTTTTGACATTCCTGGTCGCTGGCGCGGCGGCCTTGCTCGCGGCCTACTGGAGCACCATCAAGGAGGTTTCGCTATCGCAATATATCGCTGGCAATGTATTTCTGCTGTGGGGAATGTGCCTCGAGGTGATCGATTGGGCAGCGCGCACCACTCCGCCTGAGAACCAACTCAGCGTGGAAACAGTGGCGATTTCGGTGCTGCTGGCCCTGTATGCGGTGGTGCTGGTATCGCTGGGCGTGGCCTCGCGCACTTCGGTCAACCGGCTGGCGGGGTTGGTGTTGATGGGGATCGTCGTGTTGAAATTGTATCTGTTCGATGTTTGGCAACTCGAACGCATTTACAAAATCGCGGCATTTGCCGCCTTGGGTGTCCTGTTATTCGCCACTTCTTTCCTGTATTCCCGCTTTCGCGGCATAATTGAAAATTGGACCAGACATGATGCAACGCCAGAGTAGGTCCCTGTGGGGCAGGTTATTAACCTGCTGCCGATTATCAATCGGCCCTAGGCGGGTGCCCCACAAAGTCGCATACTTATTTCTTCTTTTTGTTTGTCTGGCGCACGCCGACTTTACGCCTGGCAAATGGCCGCTGCGCCGGCCAATTCAAACGTCGCCTGGCGCCGCTGTTTCGTCCGCCGCGATCGACCAGACCGTCTATTCCGGCTCGCGCGAGCGCCTGCTCGATCTGCGGCTCGTCCGCAACGGAAGCGAGTCGCCGTATGTCGTGGAGGTCCTCGCGCCGGCCCAGGAAACCAAGGAGTTCCAGCCCAAAGTCCTGAACCAGGCGGCCGTTCCCGGCGTAGGCGTCGAAGCCACGCTCGATTTGGGCGCTCATCCGCGTCACAACCAATTGCGCATCGCATCGAGCGCCACCAACTTTCAACAGAAGATTCGTGTCGACACGAGCGATGACGCCAAACGCTGGGCTACGGTTCTGCAGGATGCCTTCGTCTTCGACTTCACACAGGATGACCGGCGCGCGTCGTTGTTGAGTGCCGACTACCCGGTGTCAACGCGCCGCTATCTGCGTATCACCGTGTTCGGATGGACCGATCCCCAACGTCTGACCGGCGCCTGGGTGAGTTATCAGTCCGAGCAAAGCGGCGTGCGGGACGTTTTGGCGACCGCTATTCCACGCGTAACCGACGACGGCTGGGTGGCCGACCTCGGCGCGCCGGGCATCGCTCACGATGCTCTGGACATCGAGATCGGGCCCGGCTCCTTCTATCGCAGCGTGGATGTGGAAACCAGCGCCGACGCGAAAACGTGGTACCAGTGCGGCAGCGGAATCCTCGCGCGGACCGCCGACCAGGAGCGCCTGTCGCTGCATTTCCCGGAGCAATGGGACCGCTACATGCGATTGCGTGTACACAACGGCGACAACCCGCCGCTCACCCCGGGCAAGATTCGATTCAGCGCGTGGCGCCGCCTAGTGAAGTTTCGCTCGGAGACTCCCGCGGAATGGTTTCTCTATTACGGCAACCCGGACGCGAAGACTGTTTCGTACGATCTGTCTTGGAGCGCAAACCTGGAAAGTGCGCAGCCGGCGAAATTCGGCGAGCAGCAGCGGAATCCAGCCTATCGGGAGCCCGCGCCGCTAGAGAAACCCTGGAGCGAACGGCACATGTCTTTGCTCTACGTGATTCTCGTTCTAGCGGTTCTGGCCATGGGCACCGTTTCGGTGCGTTTCCTGCTGAAAGTCGGCAACGCCGGCAGCAAAGTGTGAAGCCTGGGCACCCAAACTGCGCCGAATCGCGCAACCCCAGCTTTCCCCCTCCAGCGCCACAGCTAAATCGTGCCTTTTCAGCATATCGAAACGGCCCGTGGAGTGCTTTCAATCAGACGAACATGGCTGGGGCCGTCACATGCAGCACATCGACACTCGTGCATAAGCCGTGCGTAGCGGCCCCTCCTCATTCCGAATCTCACAGGACGAATTAACTTGAGCATGAGAATTTCAATCAAGAATATCTTTGCAATGTTGCTGACGACCAGCATTTTAATCGGGACTGCGGGACTCGCGGCTGAATCGATAAGAGCGTTAAGCAGGTAGTGGCGTCGTCACTTCGCTGATGGGAACACTTGGTCAACACCAAGCGTCGTGGCCGCGCGAAGCCGCAAGATGCGGCGCAGTTGCTCCCCCTCGCCGGGCTGCGATCCCTTCTGTGTGCAGGCGGTAGAAATCCGAGACGAGTGGGGCCGACGCCCCGTCGGCGCCGGACCCCCTGGTCCGGCTCTGCCAATAAAGGTATAGCCAACAGTTCCTCGTCGGACTTCTCAACTAGAACTAGACCAGCCTCCTAGAGCCGCGACAAGACCGCTAACCATCGCATCTTCGTCAATGTATATTTGGATTTGGCCCACCGGCGAGGGTCAGCGCCGATGCTGTTCTTCGAGGGCCTCGGCTTCTACAGCCTCGGCTTCCAAGTCAGCGTCGATCTCCGCCTGGTTAGCGTGGTAATAAGCTAGAGCCGCATGAACCTGCGCCAGCGACAGGTGGCCAAAGTTCCGCACGATCTCCTCCGGAATCAGGCCCATGTTGTGCCATTGCGCAATTCGGCGAACGGAGACGCCGGTCCCTGCGATGCATGGCCGCCCGCCGCGAATTTCCGGGTGTCGGGAGATCAGGCTGCCTATCTCGGTCACGGTTGCCACGACCTCAAGTATAACGCCGCCCGCCCACTACCGCCTATTTCCCGAACACACTGGAGCTGCGCACGAAATCGAGCAGCACCGACGGGCGAATGCCCAGCAGCAGCGTGCCCAAGGCAGTGGCCCACATGGCAGTCTGCAAAGCCGCGCCGGGCGGCGCCACACTGCAAGCAGCTTCGCCTGGTTCCTCCATGTACATCACCACCAAAATCCGGAGATAGTAGTAGGCGCCTACAGCGCTATTGAGCAGCCCAAGCACCGCCAGCCAAACCAGGTGTGCGTCGATGGCCGCTTGAAAGATGTAGAACTTGCCAAAGAAACCGCCGGTGAGCGGAACGCCGATCAAAGAAAGCAGGAAGATGGAAAATAAACCGGCGGTCACGGGCTGCTTCCAGCCCAGGCCGGCAAAGTCCTCGATGTTGACGTAGCGCTCGCCCTGGCGGCAGAAATAAGTAACCACGGCGAACGCTCCAATGTTCATCAACGCATAGGCCGCCAGATAGAACATCACGGCCGCTACGCCGATCTGGTTGTGCGCCGTGATGGCCACCATAATATAGCCGGCGTGCGCGATGGAACTGTACGCCAGCATGCGCTTGATGTTGGTCTGGGTGAGCGCGGCGAAGTTGCCGACCACCATGCTCAGCAGCGCGGACGCCCAAATGAACGGATCCCAGCGCGCGGAAATGGAATCGAACGCGGTAAAGAAGACGCGGACGAACACCGCGAAAGCAACCGCTTTGGGGCCGACGGACATGAACAGCGTCACCGGCGCGGCGGCGCCCTGGTATACGTCGGGCGCCCAGATCTGGAATGGCGCGGCCGCTACCTTGAAGGCAAATCCGACGAACATCAGAGCCGCGGCGGTGCCGATCAGAAGTCCGCTTTCATTGTTCGCCGCCAGGAAATGGTTAATCCGAGTCAGGTTAGTGGAGCCGGTCGCCCCGTAAATCCAGGCGATGCCATACAACAGGAAAGCGGTGGCAAACGATCCCAGCAGAAAATACTTCAGAGCCGCTTCATTGTTGCGCTTGTCGTCTCTGAGATAGCCGGCCAGTACATAGGTCGCAATGGACGAAATTTCGAGGCCGATAAAGATCATGATCAGCTCATTGGCGCCGGCCATCACACATTGTCCAGTGACGGAAAACAGCACCAACGCATGATAGTCTCCCGCGGCCGCGTGCTCACGCTTCAAATATTGAAACGACGACAGCACCGTAAGAATTCCCACCGAGATCACCAGGACGCGGAAGAAGGTCGCGAACCCATCGATCGTCAGCATCCCCGAGAACGCCGGACCCATATGGCTGTAACCGCCCAGCGCCGCGCCGAGAGCGGCGCAGAGAGCCACCAGAGCCACGTAGCCGAACACGGGCTTCTGATTTCGCTTGTCGCCCAGAATGGCATCCAGCAGCATGATCAGCGTGCCCACCACAGTCAAAATAATTTCCGGCAAAAAGCGAAGGTAGTCTTCACTAGACGGCAGGTAGCTAGCGGTCGGCATGAAAGAACTCCCTTAAGCTGGCGAGCGAAGCGGGCCGGTCTTGCCGGTCTTGCAGGTTCCGCCGGTCTTGAAATTTTTGAACGTGCATTTCTTTCTTGGCGCCGATTCCCGGCAAAGCGGCCGCGTTAGCCGCGCTGATGGGAGGCATGAAGCTTTCGGAGTAAAC
>DATFZA010000079.1:0-14173 GCA_035314765.1 Bryobacteraceae bacterium | reverse complement strand
TGTGCGGAAGGGCGACCGAGGCGATCGAAGTATCGAGAACCTCCATGAAGGTCGCCAGCATCACCGAAACGGCAATCAACCAGGGATTGACCCGCGGAGACCAGGCTGCCTGGGGTTGTGCCGGCTGCTCTGCCACTTCTTACTAGATGCTTGGAAGGGCGGTAATGAAACGGAATTATACTAGAGGTAACCTCATGGCTGACAATGGATCGCAACCGGTAACGCGCGCGGAACTGCGCGAAGAGCTGGCGGCGTTCGAAGCGCGCCTGACTAAGTCCCTGACCGAAAGCATGCGCGACATGCAAACCGAGACGCTCCGCGCCTTCCATGGTTGGGCCGGCCCCTTCGAGCAACGTATGCGCGGCACTCAATCCTTCGTTATGGGCTTTGAAGAGCGCCTTGCCCTTCTAGAAGAGCGCGTGAGGAAAATTGAGAGCGACCGGCTCTCTAAGTAAGCTTGCGGGGCCGGTTATTAACCGGCGGCGGGTTAGTAACCTTGGTTATTAACCCGCCCAGTGCCGATTAATAATCGGCCGCACTCTCGAAAACCTGTGATCAGGCCAACCGCCCAGGGGACACAGCTACCATAAATTTGATTGAGGGAACTCGGACTCGAGCCCGCTGTGTCCCCATCCGCGCCGCGAACCCGCCGGTTTTCATTCCTCCTCCTGAGCGCTCCGGCGCACATTCGAAACAGGTTAAGAACGTAAGAACCATCCCCGTCTTCCTATGCGTCGGCGTATTTGTGAAACGGCTCTCCAAGGTAAACCTTACTTTGTCTTCTTCTCCGGCACCTTGCGGATTGCCTCGAAATACTTCTCGATGTACTGCTGATATGCCAGCGGAACTTCATCGCGATTGATTTCGCCGCCCGCTTCGCTGTGAGTGGCGTTGCGGTTGGTGTATTGGGTTCTCAACTGCTGTTGTTTCCCGGAAGACACCTCCACCATCATTTCTCCGCTGACGTTTTGCGCCCGCTTGCCGATCAGTTCGCTGATCTTTCCCATCGCCGCCAACTGCTCGGCCTCACGCAAACTCTTGTCGCCATCTTGCTTGCCAACGCCGCTCTTGGAATCGGGCGCGCCAGCCCGCTGTGAGTCCTTGCCGTTGCTCTGTCCCTGGGCGCTTTGCGACTGTTCGGCGGTCTGCTGCTGGTCGCCCTGGGCGTCGGGATTGTTCGAAGCGTCGCCTTGCTGCTTGGCTTCCGCCTGACCGTTCTGATCTTTGCCGCCATTTTGCTTACCCGGCTGTTGGCCGTTTTGCGCATTAGGCTGGGAGCGTTTGCTGTCGCCGTTATTGGAAGGCGTCTTCAACTTGGCCATCAGGTTGGAGAGCGCATCGCGCATCTTGTCGGCCAGGCTGGAATTCTCGCCGGAGTTGCTTTGCCGATTCCCGTTCTTGGCGTCTTTGTCCTGCTTGTTCTTGCCGCGCGAGCCATCTTGCGAAGCGCCATCGGGCGAGTCGTTGCCTTGGTTCTGTTCGCCATTGGCGCCCGGGTCTCCCGGATCCTGCTGCGGGTCTTTGGATTTGTCTTTCGCTGCCTGCGCCTTGGCTGGGTCGTATCCGTTATCGGGATTGTTGACCTCGGGCGTATCAGTTACCCTGAGTGCGTCGTCGGAAGCCGGATCCATATCGGGAGTTTCAGAGTGTTCGGGATCGACGGATGAACCGGGCTGCTGGTTATCCCCGCCCGGCTTTTGACCGGCCAGCCGCTTCTTGGCATCCGCGATCTGATTCGAATCGCCGAGAAAATCCTGAAACGGAATGCGGACCAACGACTGCCGCAAATCGAGACTGTGCGTCACTCCATAGCGCACGGCGAAGAGCCCTAGCGCGGCCATCGCCAAAGCAGCGCAAGCGTAAAGACTGCGCGAGGCGGCAAACGGAATCGCGACTCGCAGATCGGCGTGACGGGCCAGTTCTTCCGCCGCGGCCCGCTGCCGTGCGACAATTGCCTGTTCTTCAGGCGCCTGTTCTTGGTGCGGGTGGTGCAGGAAGTAGAACGCAGTGGAAAGCGCGTCTTTCAGATCCAGCCGGCGGTCAATCGATTGCGCGACCTGATAAGCGCTGGGAATGCGCGCTCTGCCGCGCCATGCGCTATAGGCGAATCCCCCCGCAAACAACACCACCAACCAATACCAATTGAGAACTTGTGTGCCGAGCAGGAGCAGCAGAATGGCGCCGCCAAAAGCGATCGCTAAAGCCAGCGAAATATGACGGACAAGCAAGTTCAGCAGCGCGCGCCGCCGGCCGCGCTGGACGAGATCCGTAACTGCGCCTGGCTCATCCAAGTAACATTATCCCAGAAAAGAAAAAGAGGCCGGACCAGCCGGCCTCTGTGGTCACGATCTGGAGGTTGACACCTAGAACACAAGACGGATCGCAGCCTGCGCACGGCGCGCAGTAGTCCCATCGGGAGGGAATTGGGTCTGCAGGATAGCGCCGTAATTGGTGGTCGGCACGAGAGCGATTTGACTCACACCATTAATCGTTCGTGTCAGCGACGTGTACTGCGTCGTCACTCGCGGACTCGACCCACTGACAATTACGTGATTGAATACATTGAAGGCTTCAAACATCAGATACACCTTGAAGCGTTCGCTGATCGGCAGGAGCTTCGCCAGGCGGGCGTCGGTCCGGTAAGTGGGTCCAATGTTGAGCGCGGAAATGGATTCAAAGGGCACCCGCCCGGAGCCGCCCAGGCCATTCAAGGAAAAACTGCTCAGTATTCCGGGAGGTCGCGCGCTCACGTTGATGGTGGGCACCAGCGGTTGGGACGAGGCTGCTAGAGAGACCACCGACAACTGCCAATTGTTGATGAGATAACGATCCACAAACGTGTCGCCATTGACAAATTTCGGGCTGGCGATCCCGTTAAAGACCAGCCGGTGGCGCTGGTCTATGGAACTCGATCCTTTTTCGTCCCGGTAGTCGCCATTGAAGACGGAAGTCGGAAAAGTGGAACCGAACAGCGTGTTGCCGCCACCTTGCACGTTGTAGTCGATGGCGTGTGAATACGTATAGGCGATGTTGCCTTGAAGCCAACCGGAAAAACGGCGGGTCAGCTGTAAAATACCCGCGTTGTAATAGCTGTTGCTGGCGGAATCCAGTTCGGTAATCGTGCCGTAGGCAGGGTTGATGCGTGTCGTGTAAAGGGGGGTGGTGTAGCTGAAGGCGACGTTGCCGCTCGCATCCAAAACCGGGAAAGTTTGCGAGGTCGTCGGGGCCGCAGCGTTGGCGTCGCGAGCGTCGAGGAGATGAATTCCGCGGCTCCACACATAGGAGACGGTGAGGCTGGTGTCCTTGGCCAGCTGGCGCTCAACGGCGATATTGGCCTGCTCGGAATAGGGATTGCGCCAGTGCGAGTCGAGGTAAAGTATGCTCGATGTTCCATTCACATTCGGCGGCGCCGCCAGCGGGTTCGGGAACACCGGCCCTCCCGCGTTGATCTGCGCCAAGCTGAACAGTGAGTAGGAAGCCTGATAGACGCCGTTGGTGATGAACGCGTTCTCAATCGTCGAGGTTGTATAGCGGTTTTGGAACAGACCGAAACCTGCGCGGATCGCGGTCTTTTCATTCAATGCGTAGGCGATGCCGAAACGCGGTCCGAAATTCACGCCGTTGTTGGGAACGCGCGCTGTCTGTGGGAAAGCCGGATTGGGGTTGCCGGGTTGCGGAATCCAGGCGTATTCAAAGCGGATGCCGGGTGTGATGGTCAGCTTCGGCGTGACGCGCCATTCATCCTGTAAGAACCACGCAATCTCCGGCATGTTGACATCGACTAGCGGGTTGCCAAACGCTTGGCTGTAAGACGAGTAGTGCTTGCCGCCGGTTGTGTTGCCGCTGAAATCGAGGGCGAACAAGGTGAAGGGAGTTACGGCGGTCCCGCTCAAAGGGTCGCCGGCCGGGAAAAGATTGCTGCTGTAAGTGTAGGTTCCGTAGCGGTTCGCCAAGCGGCTCACGAAATCTTCCACGTGATCCCAGTCCACGCCGAACTTGAAGTTGTGATTGCGCCAAGTCAACGAGAATGTATCGGCGAGCTGATAGCGAGCTTCGCTTGGAT
Source organism: Bryobacteraceae bacterium (assembly GCA_035314765.1). Lineage (GTDB taxonomy): Bacteria > Acidobacteriota > Terriglobia > Bryobacterales > Bryobacteraceae > DATFZA01. The sequence continues at coordinate 10,110 of DATFZA010000079.1, read as the reverse complement.
TCAGCCGTGGATACCCATTGGCGTAGCCGACATTACTGACGCTGCTCACCGTGAGGGTTTCGGGACCGAACGATGGAAGCAGGCTAGGGCTGGCTGGATCGAATTGGCGATCCTTGAAGAAGCCGAACTTGAATTCGTTGATCGCGGTAGGGGTTACAACATAGGTCCAATTTGCGCTCAGAGTACGGTCGAACACGTTCGTATCGGCGTTGTTGCCGACGGCGTCACCGGCTGTCAGCGACAACTGGGTCTGAATCCCGTTCGGAGAACGGAAATCGAGGTAGTTCAGAAACACACTGAAGGAACTGCGCTCAGAGGGGCGATAGTCGATCTTGCCGAATAGCAGATTGACATCGGAGCCGCGAGGAATCAACTGTGGCCGGATGCGGCTCTCAAAATAGTTGATGGCATTGGTGCACTGTGCCTGCGTGGCCACCGCCGTGTTGCAGTTTGCGACCTTGGTAACCGGATTGTTTTGCAGGAAATTGCCGTTGGTGTCCACCACACCATTCGTCACCGCGGTGATGATGTTCGACGACACGATCGGCTCGTTGCGCCGCTGCAATTCTCCGTTGAAAAAGAAAAATAGCTTGTCTTTCTTGATCGGGCCCCCGACGCTGGCGCCGGCCTGATGACGCCATTCCGGCGGATTGATTCCGTTGGCGGTGATATCGGTAGCGTTGAGGGTGCGGTTGCGGAAGAACCAGTAGCCAGTGCCGTGAAAATCGTTGCTGCCCGAGCGCGTCACGGTGTTGACCACGCCACCGCTGGCGTGGCCATATTCGGCGAGGAAGTTCGCCGATACCACTTGGAATTCCTGCACCGCGTCTTGGGAGATATTAAAGGTGCGGGTGCGGCCGGCGTTCTCGTCGTAAAACGCATTCGTTGTATCGATGCCATCGGTCAGGAAGCTGTTGCCGCCAGGCGTGCCGCGGAAAGAGAGCAGGCCGAACGCGCCATCCGTAGTAACGCCGGGCGTAAGGAGAACGAAAGAATCCACGCGCCGGCCATTGATCGGAAGATCCACGATCTGCTTGCTGGTCACCAACTGCGAAACATCCGTCTTGGTGGAATCAATCACCGGTGCTTCGGCGGTAACGTCTACCGTTGTTGCCGCGGAGGCGACGGTCAACGCAGCGTTGATCGTAACGCTTTCGCCCACTGCTACGGTAACGTCGGTCACGTCGTAGCCGGCAAAACCGGCTGCGGTCACGTGAACCTCATATCCGGACGCGGGGACCAAGCCGGGGGCGTTGAAATTGCCATCGGCCGTTGTTGTCAATTCACGGCGAATTCCTTTGGAGGCATTTTCGATCACGATTTTGGCGCCAGGAACCGGCGAACCTGAACTGTCCAGAACTACACCGGAAACGGTCCCAAATCCGGCCGATTGCGCGAACATCCCAACCGGATGCATCACGATGAAAAATAAGGCGATAAGGCCAACGAAGCCTGCCAACCGCGCACCGGGAATAGGCAGACCCGGCAATACTATCGGTTTATTCATATTCACCCTCTGAAGTTTATTGAACGGAGACTACCCCTCACCATACAATGCGGTTGTAACGATGTGATTACAGCGTTTATCCCACCGCTTGGACGTGTTGAGACAAGGCACCGCCCGCACCATCATAATCAGGTAATGTGACAGTTGCATGAGCGAACTAGGAAGTTCGCTCTTTTACATCTTGTTTACAATAGTTTTACTTCCGGATAGCCGCCAACTAGCGTCTACGCCTTATCAGACAATTCAAGTCTGCATTGGAGGAAAAGAATGTTTCGATTTTCGTTATCCGCCGTGGCTCTGGCCGCGGTTTGTACCATCGCCCACGGCGCGCTGATCACCGATCCCGTCGGAGACTTCCTGGCGACATACACCGGACCGCAAAACGCCGACTTGGATATCGTTACCGCTCAAGTCTTCTACAATGGCACGAACTTCACATTTACCAGCACGCAAAATGGAGCGGTGGGAACCACCCCCGGTATTTACGTCTGGGGAATCGATACTGGAACGAATGCCACGCCCTTTGCGGCATTTGGCGAAGGCGGAGTCTTGTTCGACACAGTGGTAATTCTCGAGCCAGGCACGCCCGGCGGGAGTTTCGCGTTGAACTTAGTCCCCGGCGGGGCAATGCCCATTGCTCTTCCTGACCCCACCGTAAACGGAGACACTCTTTCGGACATCGTTCCCGGCTCCGACCTGGGGCCCCACGGGTTTCTTCCGCAGAACTATCTGGTTAATCTGTGGACGCGCGATAGCCTCTCGGGCTCTGGCGCGGCGGGCTTTGCCCAAATCGCGGACTTCGCCCCGAATAATTCCGATGCCACGGTGACCGTTACGCCTGAACCGGCAACCGGTCTGTTGTTGGTCTCCGCAATCGCGCTGGGAGCGCTGCGATTCCGGCGAAAAGCCGTTTAGCGGCTGCCCAGGTTCATCATCACGATTCCCACCAGGATCAGTCCGACCCCCGCCAGCTTGGTCGAGGTGATCTTCTCATGGAAGAAGATCCTCGACCAGGCCAGAGTACAGATGTAGCCGAGCGAAACCATCGGGTACAGCACGGACAATTCCCCGCGGGCGATACCCATGATGAAGAAAACGGACGAGATGAGGTACATGAATACCCCGACCAAGAGCTTCCAGTTGTAAGCCAGACTAGTCCAGTGGCGCGTCAGCGCGACAGCGCCAGCTTTCAGGAATGCCGCGCCGACCGATCCGAGCAACGAACCGAACAAGACCAGCGCCATCGCTGAGGGAGGAGTGTTCATTTTGAGCCGCCGCGGCCGAGCACCGCAACACCGATGATAATCACCGACACTCCGGCGATCTTCAAGGGATTCATGTGTTCGTGGAAGATAACCACCGACAAAATCGACACCCAGGCGTAGTTAAGCGCAATCACCGGGTAGAGCAAGGACAGCTCGCCATGGCGCAACGCAATTACCAGCAGGGCCGCGAAGATCCCGTAACAGGCGTAGCCAAGAAACAGATACGGATTGGTCAGGATGCCTATGGCGGCTTGCCATAGCGAAGGGTGGGAGAGGTGCCCGGCGCCAAACTTGAGCAGCACCTGCGCGGCTGCGCCAATCACGGTGCAGCAGAGCACGATAATTAGAGAGTGCCGCTTGCGCTTGGCTAAATCGATTTCAGCCGCCGGCGGTGGGGTCAGAGTAGTTACGGACGTCAAACATCCTCCATAGTATCAGTCGGCTGTAGCGTGCCGTTAAAATAGGGAGCCGCGTGCCATTAAAATAGGGAGCCGCATGCCATTAGAATAGGGACATGGCGCAGGAGCTGGCAGACCATCGGACTTCACCAGTCGATCAGTTCTTCCAATTCTCCTTGCTGGGCCTGCTCGCCGCCGGGTATCTCGCGGTAGTGGGTTCCGGGTATCTGGATGGCGCCACAATCCTGGTCACGGCCGCGGCGCTGATGCTGCGCGCCCTGCAAGTGGCCGGCTTACCGCAGCTCCGCGTTTCTCCCTCTATCGTCACCATCCTGACGCTGGTCTATTTCGCATTTTATCCGATCGATTACTTTTACGTTTCGCGCTCCTTCATTCCCGCCACCATCCACCTGGTGTTCTTCGTAGCGGTAGTGAAGATTCTGACGGCGAGCACCGAGCGCGACTACCTCTATCTCAAGATCATCGCGTTTCTGGAACTGTTGGCCGCCTGCATCCTATCATCCAGCCTCAACTTCTTCGTGTTCCTGATGATGTTTCTGCTGCTGAGCGTAGCCATGTTCGCCAGTTCCGAGATTCGCAAGTCCGCTCAACGCCGCCCGCTCACAGCCAAGGTCTCAGAACGGGCACTGGGCTACCGGCTGACCGGCCTGGTGTGCCTTGTTTCGTTGTCGATATTGGTCATTACCAGCGCGCTGTTCATCTTTTTGCCGCGCACCGCCCGCGCCGCGTTTCAGCATTTTGTTTCGCACAAATACCATCTGGCAGGTTTCTCCGGCGAAGTAAACCTGACCCAAACCGGCGAAATCCAGCGCGAAGACACGCCGGTAATGCGGGTTCGCATGGATTATCCCGAAGACCGCCGGCTGCCGCTCAAATGGCGAGGCATGTCGCTCGCCGAATTCAACGGGCGGCGCTGGTTTAACAGCTACGACCGGGGTGAAACGCTCCAGCCCGACGAGAGCGGGCAAATCGCCCTGTCGCAGCAGGATGCCAAGGAACGCCACATTTCCTATGCCGTTCATCTGATCGATGGAGACACGGACGCGCTCTTCTTCGCCGGCACGCCGCTGTTTCTGCGCATCGATACGCCAGTGGTCCGCTACGCCGTGGATAACTTGCGGGCCCGCACTCCCAATCCGGCCGGGCTCCAGTATCAAGTATTCAGCCGCCTGGACCCGCTAAATACTGAGTCTTTTGCGGGCGACCTTACGCCACTGACGCCAAAACAACAACAGATCTACTTGAAATTGCCTCCATCGCTGGATGAGCGCATTCCCGGCCTGGCCCGCCAGATCACCTTGCTCGAACGGCGGCCTGGCGATCAGGCGCGCGCCCTGGAGCACTATCTGCGGACCCACTACGCGTACACGCTGGAGCTGCCGCAAACTGAATTAGCCGATCCGCTGGCCTATTTTCTTTTCGACCGCAAAAAGGGCCACTGCGAGTATTTTGCCTCGGCCCTGGCCGTGATGTTGCGCGGCATCGGAGTGCCGGCGCGCGTGGTCACGGGTTTCCAAAGCGGCATCTACAATCCCGTCAGCGGCTGGCAGATCATCCGTTCTTCCGACGCGCATAGTTGGGTGGAAGCCTACCTGCCGTACCAGGGCTGGACCACGTTCGACCCCACGCCACCCGACCCCAACCCACCCAAGCTGTCGCTTTGGACGAAGATGAACTTCTACATCGACGCGGCGGAGATTTTCTGGCAGGACTGGGTGGTGAATTATAACCTGGACCGGCAATTGCAGATCGCCACCAATATCGAGAGCCGCTCGCGCCACGTCAGCGCCAACTGGCTCGAACAACTGACTAGGATTTCGCGAGCCATCCAAGGCGTTTCCTTCAGCGACGTCAGGCGCATTGTGATCCCGCTGCTGGTGATTCTGGTTTTAGGGGCCTTAGCACATCAGTTTGGGAGCCAGGCCTGGGCGTGGTGGCTGTCTCTGCGGCCGGTAAAGAAAGCGCGGCGCGGCGAAGCCAGCGCGTCCGACGCAACGTTGCTGTATGAGAGGATGCTGCGTGCTTTGAAGCGCCGGGGCATCGAGAAGCCGCCTTGGCTTACGCCGATGGAGTTTGCGCGGGTTCTGCCGGAAGCCGATCTGTCGCTGCTGGTGGAAGATTTCACCGGCGCCTACAATGCTCTACGGTTTGGGGGCAATGCGGACGCAGCGGGAAGGATTGTGCGGATCTTGTCGCAGTTGGAGACGCGTTAGAGGCAATGCTCGGGACGAGATTTGAAACTCTCCGATCAGGAGCGCAACAGCTGCATCAGAGTGATGTCGTCGAGAACGTTGATCCCCATCTTGCGCAGGTAGTCGCTGGCGGGGTCTTCGAAAAAATCTGCGTCCGTCGTACAGAGTATGTCCGCTTCGCCGATTATGGCGGTCTGCATTACTATGATGTCCTTCACATCGCGCATAGGCGCGCTCACAAGAGGGTCGAGGGTGACAATCTCAGTGGATCGCCGCCGGAACTTGACGTAGTCAAAGATCAGGTCTTCAGTCAGATCGTAGAACTCTCGCAATCGCGGATAGCGCAACACCCTTGCGAGTCCGTGCAGCATCTCGTTGGAAAGCAGCAGCCTGTGCTCGCTTTCAACGATGTTCGTCAGCAGTTCGCGCGCGAGGCCGTGGCTATGCTCGTTGGCCCGGACCTCATTGGACTGAACAAGGATGGTCGTGTCGAGGACGATTTTCACTGACGCGGACGATAACCGGGCCGGGAGCTTCGGATGGCCTCGGTCAGGATTTCTTCGGCTTCCTCAGCAGAGCCAGGCTTACGGCGGGCATCCACCGCGGAGAAATACTTCCGTAATTCGGCAGCTTGTTCTTGCCGCCGCTGATCGGTAAGCGCTGGGGGTTCGATGGCGCGGATGCTAATGGCTTCATCCTCCAACACGCGGCGTCCCAGCAGGCTTTCAATGACGGCCTTCTGGTCGGGAGAGAGATCTTTGGCGCTGCAAATCATAGCACTGAACCTGATTATAATTATGAACGATTGGATTCTAAGCGCACTATGCGCCTGGAATCGTGACCGAAAACCTGTGCCCGTCCCGCCGTCGGCTGAAGGATGTTCATCATGATCTTGATAGTGGTGGTCTTGCCGGCGCCATTGGGACCGACCAACCCGTGGACGCTGCCTTCGGGCACGTCAACATTCAGCCGGTCAAGAACCACCGTGCCGCGAAAGCGTTTTGTAAGATCGATGGCTCTCAGTATCCCTGTCACGGTTTCCCTCCGTTCAGCCGCTTCCAATGCTGCTCCACGGCCTGCGTAACGTCAGCGAGATCCAAGCCCAGGTTTTTAGCCTCGACCACCAGTTGCTCGAGTTCTTTCTTCAGCAAGTTCCCGCGCTCCGCCGCCGTGGAGGGCGTGCGGCCCGCGATCACCGTCCCGATGCCCGAATGGACCTCGATCAATCCCTCAGCCACCAGCTGCGCGACCACCTTGTGGGCTGTATTGGGATTGATCTTCAATGCCTTGCTAAGCGCGCGCACTGACGGGAACGGATCTCCCGGCCGCATCTGTCCGGAAGCCACGGCCTTTTTTGCGGCGTACACAACCTGCTCGTAAAGCGAGATGCCTGGCTCGAAAGACAGACGGAACGGTAGCACAGGTGTATTATTACACATAGTACTGTAGTCGGCAAGGAGAAAGGGCCTGGACTCTTGGCAGGTTCATGCGATGATTGCTTTTGACGCACAAATAATGCTCCTTTCCGCCCTCACCACGTTCCTGAGCGCCTTTCTTCTGTTTGCGGTGGAACCCATGATCGGCAAGATGATTCTGCCGCGCTTTGGCGGGTCGGCGGCGGTTTGGAGCACCTGCCTGGTGTTCTTCCAAATCTCGCTGCTTGCCGGGTATCTCTATGCTCACTGCTTGAGCCGGTGGTTGCGGCCGCGTTGGCAAGGGATCGTGCATATTGGGCTGCTGACCATCAGCCTGGCCATGCTGCCGGCGATTCCCTCGCCTGCGCGCCTGAGCGGGGAGATCGATGACCCCACCTGGCCCATCCTGCGTCTGCTGGCTGCAACCATAGGACTGCCTTATCTTCTGCTCTCCGCCACTACCCCGTTGGTGCAAGCCTGGTATGTGGCGGGCAATCCGGGGGCGTCACCTTATCGTTTGTATGCGCTTTCCAACGCCGGCTCGATGTTGGCATTGCTCAGCTATCCGGTTGCGCTGGAACCTAACTTGCCCACGCGTGCGCAAGGCCTTGCATGGTCCGCGGGGTTTACTCTTTTCGCGGTTATCTGCGGCATTCTGGCTTGGCGCGTGCGGGCATCGAGCCAGATCGACGACACCGCGGCGCAACCTCTACGCTGGATGGAGTTTCTGCTCTGGATCGGGCTGGCCGCTTGCCCTGCCGGATTGTTGTTGTCTGTCACCACGGAACTTACGCACAATATCGCGCCGATTCCGTTCTTATGGGTGTTACCGTTGGCGCTTTATTTACTGAGTTTCATTTTTTGCTTTGAAAGCGATCTCTATTACCGCCGCTGGCTGTTTCTTCCGCTACTGGCTCTAGCGCTAGCGGGCATGTCCTTCACCACGTACTTCAAGGAAGGCAATCCTCCCTTGTTGCTCGCGCTGTTGTCGTTTTCGGCGGGGCTGTTCATCTGCGCCATGGTGTTGCATGGCGAGTTGGCCCGGCGGCGGCCGGAACCGCGCCATCTCACCGCGTTCTATCTCGCCATTGCGTTGGGCGGCGTCGCGGGCGGTCTGTTTGTCGGCATCGGAGCGCCTCACCTGTTCCGCGATTACTTCGAGTTTCCGGCTTTGTTGATTCTGTGTCCGGTGGTGCTTGCGGTCGCCTGCTGGCGACCGCGCTGGATTCGATTATCGATGGCAGTATTGGCGGCCAGCCTGACCATATTCCTAATTTACGTGCAGGCTTTTCAATCGGAGAATCTTTACGCCAAAACCTGGCGTAATTTCTACAGCGTTCTCCATACTCGCCAACGCCTGGATAGTCCCGGCGTCATCGGTCTCAAATATCTGATGAACGGCAGCATCAGCCACGGATCCCAGATTACGCAGGCCAAGTTCCGCCGCATGCCTACCAGCTACTATGGACCCCGCAGCGGCGTCGGACGCGTTTTCGACTACCTGGAGAACCGAGGCCCGGTACGCGCGGGGGTGATCGGTCTCGGAGCCGGGGTGCTTGCGGGATATTGCCGCTCCGGCGACACTTTCCGCTTCTACGAGATCAACCCGCTGGATTTAGCGATTGCGCGCCGCGAGTTCACCTTCTTACACGATTGCCCGAGCCCGCCCGTGGTGGTGATTGGCGATGCCCGCCTCACGCTGGAGCGCGAATCACCGCAAAACTTCGACGTTCTTGTGGTCGACGCTTTCAGCAGCGATTCTATCCCCGTTCACCTCCTAACGCGGGAGGCGTTTGTGCTGTACTTTCACCATCTCAGTCCGCACGGGATCCTGGCCGTCCATGTCTCCAACCGCTATCTGGACCTGGTTCCCGTTGTCGCGGGCAATGCGGCTGACCTCGGCAAGCAAGGGATTGTGGTGGACGACGACAAGCCCAGCGAAGAGTATCTTGACAGTACCGAATGGGCACTGGTGACAGCCGACCCGTCTGTTTTTGCCGAGCCCCCGTTTCGCGCGACCGGAATCCGCAAGCTCTCCGCCGCCTCCCGCCTGCCGCATTGGACCGACGACTATAGCAACCTGTTCCGGATTCTGAGATGAGGACCGCCTTGCGCTAACGGGCCGCAGGCGGAACTGGGACGGACCAATGCGCGTTTCGAAACTGCCAACGTCCGTCGCGATATTCCGCGACCGCCGTAAAGAAACCGGTCTCATTTACGCGATCCCCTCCGGTATTCACTCGCACTTCGTGGTATGAAGTGGCTACCATGGCCAAATTTGGGGTTAGCGGATCAATTCGGAGATCGTCTGCCCACTGCAGTTCGATTTGGCGAATGCTGCGCGCCAGATCCTGAATTCCCGCCGTTGCGGCAGCGCTATTGGGGAACGCCAGTTGACCATCCGCGGCCATGAAGAACGAAGGGCTCTCGGCGAAATGTTTGCGCCAGGCTGCCGGGCCGTCTTGCGTGACATCATGAGCCACCACGCGCATAAACGCTCGCACTTCCTGCTTCACAGCCGCGGCGCGAGACTCTGACAGGGAATCCGGCGGGCTAGCAAAAGCGTGGCGGCTTCCGCAAGAGGCAAGTAGCGTAGTCGTCATGGCGAAGGTCCATCGCCAGGTACCCATACCGGCAATCATCCATCCATCGTACCTGCTTTGCCTAACGATCCTGCGAGTAGCCCTAAGGTCCTCAATTTCAAACGCTCTGTTGAAGACGCGGTCCAAATCAGTGATCCTACGAAACCGGCCGGTGGCGTCTGCATCGCGTCGGGTGGGCCGCAGACCCATGGGGACTCCCTGACGGTCGCGGCTCGGAAGGCTTGACTGAGCCGCGCGTCAGGCGTTACCGAGCCGCGCGTCAGTCGTTACCGAGCCGCGCGTCAGTCGTTACCGAGCCGCGCGTCAGTGGTTACCGAGCCGCGCGTCAGTGGTTACCGAGCCGCGCGTCAGGCGTGACTGAGCCGCGACCGTCAGGCGTGACTGAGCCGCGACCGTCAGGGAGCGGTCATGGACCAACATTTCATGACGAGTACTAAGCAAATGGTAGTGGCAGAGCCGGTTGAAGTTAGCATGGAGTCATCCATGGTGCAGCTCGGGAATTTGGGTTGGATGGCGCGTATTCTATTGTGGTTTTGCCGCGCCCCGGGAACTCCGGATTATCCGATGAGCGGCGTTCACTACGAGTCCGGCACAGAACTAAAACGGCTCGAAGAAGTATTTCCGGATTTTACCCAGATCATCCAGGGAAAAGATGTCATCGATTTCGGGTGCGGAGAAGGTTACCAGGCGGTGGCGTTCGCGCGCGCGG
>DATFZA010000078.1:0-3618 GCA_035314765.1 Bryobacteraceae bacterium | reverse complement strand
GTCTGCTTCGAACCGCCGATGGTGGCGTGCTGTTTCTCGATGAAATCGGTGAACTCGGATCGGACGAGCAAGCGATGCTGCTGCGCGCGCTCGAAGAAAAGACGTTTCTTCCACTCGGGTCGGATCGCGAGAGCCACAGCGACTTTCAATTGATCGCCGGGACCAACCGCGACTTGTTCGCCGCCGTGCGGGAAGGCCGATTCCGCGAAGATTTGCTCGCGCGCATTAACCTTTGGACGTTCTCATTGCCGGGGCTTCAGTCGCGGCCTGAGGACATCGAACCAAATCTTCAATTCGAGCTCGATCAGTACGCTCAGAAGACCGGCAACCGGATCACCTTCAGCAAAGAGGCGCGACACAGGTTTCTCGAGTTCGCGCGGTCCCCGGGCGCCGCGTGGAAGGGAAACTTCCGCGATCTGAACGCGGCCGTGGCCCGCATGGCGACTCTCTCGCTCGGTGGCCGCATCTCCGTCGAGATTGTGGATGAAGAGATCCAACGTCTAAATCATTCCTGGGCGGATCCGCGGAGCAACGGGCCAGACACCGCGCTCCGCGACCTCATCGGCGGCGATCGACTAGCTGAGATGGATGCATTCGATCGCGTCCAGGTGAGTCATGTCATTGATGTGTGCCGGCAATGCCGATCGCTTTCCGAAGCGGGGCGCCTGCTGTTCAGCGCGTCGCGCGGCCGCAAAGCGACCACCAACGATGCCGATCGTTTGCGCAAGTACCTGAACCGCTTTGGAATCGAGTGGAGCGAACTGCGCCCGGTGTAGACTCTTCCCATGGTGTTCACCAAGCGGCTGCGCGAGGGAGTTCGCCGCGGAGACATCACTTGCAGTGTCCGGATCTGGACCCGCCCCCATGTTCGAGTAGGCGCCCGCTACCGGATGGAAGAAGGCGAGATCGAGGTGGACTCCATCGAGCCAATCGGTTTTCCGGATATCACTCCGGCGTTGGCGCGCGAGTCGGGGTTTCTCGGTATTCTCGACTTGCTGAAAGTGGCGAAACACGGCAAAGGCCAGAACATTTACCTGGTCCGTTTCCACTACATCGCTCCGCCGAGCAAAGGTTCGCGCAAGCGAAAGCCGGATTGAAGCAAGGCGGACCCCGCTTAGATTCGCTCAGGGCCCTGCGGCTGTTCAGCCTTAAGGTACAGCAGGTTCGATAGGGGACTTGCAGCCAGCCACGGAGCCGGCTTCTCCGGCCAGATTTTGACTTTCCAGAGCCCTTAGTCTACTATTTAGTCATGTCCGTCGCCGTCAATGTCCACGAGGCAAAAACTCACCTGTCGCGCCTCCTCGAACGGGCCCTGGCCGGCGAGGAGGTCATTATCATGCGTTCCGGACGTCCGCTGGTCAAGCTCATCCCCGTCCCTTCGGCGCCGCGGCCGCGGGCGGTTGGCAGTGGCAAGGGCGACTTTGTGGTTCCGGACGACTTTGACGCACCCCTGCCCGACGAGATTCTTGACGCATTCGGCCGGTGAAGATCCTTCTCGATACTCATGTCTTTCTGTGGATCGTTTCCAGCGACCGGCGGCTGACACCGCGATATCGCTCCTACTTCGAGGATCCGGACAACGAGTTGTTTCTGAGCGTCGCCAGTTGCTGGGAAGTTGTCGTGAAAACCGCTCTCAATCGGCTGCACCTTCCGCTTCCGGCCACGGACTATCTCATGAAGCAACTAGATGTGAACCAAGTCGCGCTCTTAGGCATTCGTCCCGCGCATCTAAAGGAGCTGGAAACCTTGCCGCCGCTACACAGGGATCCGTTCGACCGCATGATCGTGGCGCAAGCCCAGTCGGAATCCATGCGTCTCATGTCCAAGGACAAAGCCCTGCGCGGGTACAAAGTTCGCATTCTGTGAGGGGAATGAAACCCGGAAACGTCACGTCGCCCCGGTTTCCCTGGGCGAACCCCGGTAGAATGGCTTAAATGCCTGACGAACTCAAAGAGGGCGCCAATGCCCCCGACATCCAGCTTGCCGACGATCAAGGCCAGCCGTTCCATCTGGCCGATCTCAAAGGCAAGAACATCGTCCTCTACTTTTATCCCAAAGCCGACACCCCCGGCTGCACCAAGGAGTCTTGCGAGTTCCGCGATCGTTCCAAGCAGTTCACCAAGAAAGACACCGTCATCGTCGGGGTTTCGCCCGACAAGTCCGCGGCTCAGTCGAAGTTCAAGAGCAAATTCGATCTGCCCTTCACGCTGCTCGCCGACACCGAGCACAAGACCGCCGAGGACTACGGCGTCTGGAAAGAAAAGAGCATGTACGGCAAGAAATACATGGGAATTGAGCGCACCACGTTCCTGATTGACAAGCAGGGCCTCATTCACAAAATCTTTCACAAGGTAAAGCCGGAAGGCCACGCGGAAGAAGTCTATGCGGTTCTCAAGGAGATGAAATGAGCCATGAAATGAACGAAGAAACCAAACCTTCCGTCGCGCCTGAAATGGTCACGACGGCTTTTACGCTCGACGGTTTTCATATCGAGCGCAACCTGGGCATCGTGCGCGGCATTATCGTGCGCTCGCGGTCCGTTTTCGGCACCCTTGGCGCCAGCCTCCAGACGCTGGTTGGCGGCGACATCACGCTCTTCACCAAACTCTGCGAAGAAACCCGCTCGCACGCGTTTCAGCGCATGTGCGAACATGCGTTCGAGGTGGGCGCCAACGCGGTGATCGGCACGCGTTACGACGCGACGGAAGTGATGCAAGGAGTGACGGAAGTCCTCTGTTACGGAACGGCGGTGATCGCCAAGCGAGACTAGTAAAACGGCGGGCGATACAATGAAGTCAAACTCCGCATGATTCCCCAAGCACTCCGTGAAGGACTCACCTTTGATGACGTACTGCTGCAGCCCGCGCGCAGCCCCATACTTCCGGCCGATGCCGACACGCGCACGTGGGTGACCCGGAACATCGCACTGAATATCCCCATCGTCAGTTCCGCCATGGATACCGTAACGGAGTCCCATCTGGCGATCGCGCTGGCCCAACAAGGCGGCATCGGCATCATTCACAAGAATTTTTCGATCAACCGGCAAGCGGAAGAGGTCGACAAGGTAAAACGCAGCGAAAGCGGCATGATCGTCGACCCGATCACCATTCACCCCGACAAGCGGATTTCCGACGCGCTGGAGTTGATGAGCCGCTTCCGCATCTCCGGCGTCCCCGTCACCAAAGACGGCAAGCTGGTGGGCATTTTGACCAACCGCGATTTGCGCTTTGAGACGCGCTTCGATCTGCCCATTTCCGAGGTGATGACCAAGGATCATCTGATCACGGTTCCTATTGGCACCACGCTCGAAGAAGCGGAAAAGATTTTGCACAAACATCGCGTGGAAAAGCTGCTGGTGGTCGACGATCAGTTCGCTCTCAAAGGGCTGATCACGGTCAAGGACATTCAGAAGAAGTTGAAATATCCAAGTGCCGCAAAAGATGCGCAGGGTCGTTTGCGCGTGGGAGCGGCGCTCGGGTCTAGTGGCGATTTCCTCGAGCGCGCGCAGGAACTCGTCAAGATGAAAGTCGACGTGCTCTGCATGGATTCCGCTCATGGCCATAGCGAGCGCGTTCTAGACGCCGTCAAAGCGGTCAAGAAGAAGTTCCCCTCGGTCGA
>DATFZA010000077.1:0-4954 GCA_035314765.1 Bryobacteraceae bacterium | reverse complement strand
CCATGCTGCTTTGGCTCGGTTACATCAACCTGACGCTGGCGGCCTTCAACCTCATTCCGGGTTTCCCATTGGATGGCGGTCGCATCTTGCGGGCGCTAATCTGGTGGTTCACCAAGGATAGCGCTAAATCGACGCGAATCGCGACGCGCATCGGACAGTTTGTGGCCTTCTGCTTCATCGGGCTCGGCATCGTCCGCTTCTTTGCCGGACAAGGCTTCGGCGGACTTTGGATCGCCTTCATCGGGTGGTTCTTGCTGCAAGCCGCCAGCGCCACGCGGCTGCAAAATCAGCTCACGGACATTTTGAACGGCGTCCGCGTCCAGGACTTGATGGCGCAGGATTGCGCCGTGGTCGATCCGCAAACCAATCTGCAGCAGTTCATCGACGAAATCTTGCTACACAGCGGCCGCCGCTGCTTTGTCGTGGAGAGCAACCAGGAGGCGCTGGGCTTGATCACACCGCACGAAATTCGGACTGTGGAACGCCGCCTTTGGCCTTTCAAGACCGTGGCCGACGCCATGCTCCCGCTGGACCAAGTGCATACCGTGACCCCCGCCACGCCGGTGCTGGTAGCTTTGGAAACCATGGGCCGTGACGATGTGAACCAACTGCCCGTGATGACCGAGCGCCACTTGGACGGCGTGATCACACGCAACAACATCTTGCAATACCTCCAAACCCACGGCGCCGGCTGACAGTGCTGCTAATCAGCATGAAAACCAGCCTGGCATTTCTAACAGATGGATCTGACCGATCCCGTGTTCCGCCACTGGACCCTGGTGAGTTCAAAGGCGACGCTGGCGGGCTTCCGCAAGTTGCTCGACGATGCGGTGCGCGCCGGAGAGTTGCTGCCGTGCGGTGACAGCCAGGGTCTGGCCCGCTTGATCCAAGCCACTGCCCATGGATCGATGGTTCAGTTGGCCTTCCATCAGCAGGGCAGCGTCACGCACTAGCTGCATCGCGATATGAAACTGCTGCTGCGGCCCTACCTTTTTACAAAGAGACGATAACTACTCCTTGACCGCGATCACCGACTTGACCAAGCCCAGCGTACGCTCCCGCAAAATCCGAGCGCCCGGAAACAGCCCGGCCATCTCCGAAGCTCCGAGCAATCGAATGTCATTCAAATAATGCGTCACATAATAGGCGCGACGATCCGGTGAAGGCCGTTCCACCGCATCCCACACCGTCCAACGGCGCGCAATCGAACGCTGCCAGGCGCGCGGCAGGTAGTGCAGAAACGGAGTCAGCAGGTGCGGCTCCAGCGGAAACCACCGATTCGGTGTTTGCACCCAATAGCGCCGGCCCACGCGCTGCACCTCCTCGGCAAAGCGCCGCTGCTCCTCCGGCGCGCCGACATGCTCAATCACTGAATTGCTGAACACGATATCGAAAGACTGGTCGCGAAACGGCAACCGGCAGCCATTGGCGGCCACCAACTCGAATCCCGGCCAGGACTCCTCGCGGGCCCGCGGCATGTTCAGCAAGGTCACGCATGGCTGAAAGGCGAGTAACAACCAATTTGACGGCGTCCCGCCCACATCGAGAATCCGGGTCGACGGTGTGAGTGAGAAAACCCCGGCGAACTCTTCCATGCGGCGCCTTCGATAGCGGCGCATGATCGCCGCGACCCGCGCGGCTACCGGCGTTTGAGCCACAGATCCAAAAAGCGGTCGACCAGATCGGGACTAATCTCGGCTCTGAGATCGGTTCGGGTGTGGTCCTGCGTCACTTTGATGCCGTCGTAAAGCTGCAGAAGGTCGGGCCGGTTGTCGGGCGTGTTCAGGCGGCCAAACCCGATCAAGCCGCGCAGGGAATCATGCACGCGCTTGGCCGATTTTTCCGAATCGCAGGTCGCCTCGGCTTCCGCCTTCAACCCGCTCCGGACATCCAGGCCAAGACGAAGGGCATCGATCCCCTTCAGAACCTGCATGGCATTCGCTAGATTGCTATTGTCCGGCGCCTCCAAGCCCAGGTTGCTCAACCCGCCTACGCTCGCGGCCCAAATCTCATCGTCCGGAGAGAGCCCCCGAATCTCGCCGCGCAACGCCTCGGGCAACCCGTTGGTGGCCTGGCCGCGCCGGTCGATTAACTGCCGTAGTTGATCGGTGGCGCCAGCCACGGCGGTCGATGTATTCATGAACAGCACCGCTCCCTGCTCGTTGCCCAGCAGCGTGTATCCCTTGTAGCCGATCCGCTGAGCGCCTTCCGATGTTAGGCGCGGCTCCATTTCCGTGCTGAATTTGCCGCGCGCCATGAACAGCGCGGTCTTTCCGTTGGAGACCGAGATCACCTGCCACAAATCCTTGCGAGGATCGACGCCGGTTTTCCTGGTGAAATCATTCAACTGCGACACGTCCAGGTTCTTGATTAGCCTTTGATAGACCGGCGTGTCCTTGATTTTGTCCACACTGGCGCCAAGAATAAAAGTCGTGTCCGGCGGCACAAGCATTTCGAGCGAGGGATCGATAAAGACCGAAGTTCGCTTTTGCGGAGCGCAAGAAAGCAGCAGCAACGCAGCTAAAGGGACAACGGCGAAACGCAGAGTCATAAATCTCAGAAATCTCTCCGCTGGAAAAACCCGATCGCGAGGCTGAGGATGATGATGCCAAACAAAGCCGAACTCCACACCGGCATCCAGGAATCGTAATGTCCATTCCGAATCAGGCCCAGCGTCATCTGGCCCAAGTCAAAGATCTTGGGGAATACATAGTACAGCCCACGCCACAATTGCCTGGACCATTCTGAAGACAGCAGCTTCATTACCGTGGTGGTCTGGGCGAGAATCGGACTCATGATCATCAGTCCGACCGAAACCATGGTCGCCAGCGCGGCGCTCTCGAACAACACGCCCATCAACACCACTACCGCCAGCAATACGGCAAAAATAAACATGGTGCTGGCGATCGAGGCCAGAAAGGAAGCCCGCCAGATATTGGTCTTGATGCCGAGAATAATCCAAACGCCCAGCACCAGATAAGTGACGTTGCTCCCAATCACCAGGATGTTGCCGAGATAGCGTCCGAGCAGGATATGGATCCGGGAAATCGGCTTGGAGAGCAGAAGCCCGATCCGGCCCGGCTCTAAAACCGCGGGAATCAATCCGGCAGAGGCCAAAACCGCCAGAAACATTCCCCACGTATAAAGAAACACTGCGATGCCGGCATAGGCGCCAATTACCAGTTCGTCGACACTCTGGGTTCGACTTGTCGTACGGCCAAATAGCGATACCGTGGCCAGCGCGCCTTCCACAATGTCGATCTTCAGCAAAAACAGGAAAAAAAGGATCATCAAAGTGGACAGGCCGAACAAGCCCCAAAAAATCTTGCGCGCCAGCGCTTCGCGAAAGGTGTCTTGAACTAAAGCCAGAGTGGCGATCATTTGTCTACCGTCCGCACGAACACGTCTTCCAAAGTGCTGGTGGTTGGCAGCAGCGATTCAATCTCACAATGTTCCGAACGCAACAGGTCGATGGCCGAATTCACCAGTTCGCGGCTGGCGAATTGAAAGTCCACCACGCCATCGCGTGCGCTGACGGCCGCTGCCTTCGCCGTCAAGTCCTCCCGCAAGCGCTCGGGAATTTGAGCCGCTGTGAGCCGGTATCCCTTGCCCGCAACCAGATCCTTGACCCGCCCGCCCAGCGCCAGTTTGCCTTTATCCAAAATGGCCACTTCCTGGCAAAAAGCTTCCACTTCCGCCAATAGGTGGGAGTTGATGAAAATGGTAACGCCTTTTTCTTCCAACGCAGTAAGGATTTCGCGAATATGCCGCCGTCCCACCGGATCCACGCCATCGCTTGGTTCATCGAGAATCAGCAAATTGGGATGATGCATCAGCGCCTGCGCTAGACCGACCCGCTGCAGCATCCCTTTGGAATACTTGCCCAGCCGTATCGGGCCCTGACCCGCAAGCCCGACCAGTTCCAGCAGCTCGGGAATCCGTTTGCGTCGTGCGGATGCTTCCATTCCGGAGAGCGCCGCATAGAAATCGAGCATACTCTCGCCGGTCAAATAAGTGGGGAAGCGGTGGTTTTCGGGAAGATAGCCAATGCCTCGCCGGGCTTCCGGCAAAGCCGCCGGCCGGCCAAAAACCAGGGCGCTGCCGGAGGTAGGGTTCACGGCCGAAAGCAGCATCTTCACAAAGGTAGTCTTGCCCGCGCCATTGGCGCCTAGCAACCCGAAGGTGGCGCCGCGGCGCACACGCAGAGACAGACCATCCACCGCGCGTACTTCCCGCCCGCTCCAGCGCGATCGGTAGATCTTGCGCAAGCTATCGGTTTCAATGGCGTACTCGTCCGTGGACATCTCTCCCCTTTAGGATACGCAACCGCGGAGACGATTGTTCCCGCTCCTCCTCTATATTGAGGAAATCCGCGGGCTGAAGATGAGCGACCACGAGAACGCCAGCGTAGTCTAGCCCCGAACGTCAGTGAGGGGATTCAAGCCTAAACACTAATCCACAACAAGCACGCCCAGGCCCGTCTCGCGGCCGCACGCTTGCCACCCAGGGTAGTGATTCGCGGCGAAAGGTAACCGGAGTCCACCGGCGGCGTCCACTCCTAGAGGGCAAAATGAAACGCTTACTTGTTGTCATCGCAATTGCCGGTTTGGCCGCTTGCACGCAGAACGACGAAAATCGCGCCAAGACGAAAGTGAAAGAGGCGGGGCGGGAACTCAAGCAAGATGCTCGCCGCGCATCGGAAGAGGTTAAACAAGGGGTAAGAGAAGCGGACCAGAAGGCTGGTCCGAAACTCCACAAGGCGGGTGAGGAATTGAAACAGGATGCCGCCCACGCCTCGCAGAAGCTCAAAGAAGAATCACAGAAACTCGACCAGAAACTTCATGACCAGTAGTACGGCTCTTTCCTGGCAGCCAGGCAATGACGCGATTGGATTCGGCTACCATAAAGGAAAATGATCGAGAATCCTCTATTAGAAGTTAAATTTCGCATTCCG
>DATFZA010000076.1:0-6953 GCA_035314765.1 Bryobacteraceae bacterium | reverse complement strand
GCCGCGCAGAGCGGCTCCGAATCTCGAAATATCCTTCCATCAGCCGGTGAAGCTCGATCGGCTGTTCGGTTCAAAAAGCGTGAGCTGCATCGCGCTTTGCGTGGAGAATGAAGGTGAATTTGCACGGGCTTTAGACAGTGGGGCGGCCTAAGCTAAGCGGCCTCCGTTTTCTCTGGACGGCTTCCACGTCAGGACGTGTACGGAATCTCGACTTCGGTATAGTATCGCTGCCAGGTGCGGTTGTCCTCCACACTCCCAGGTTTACTCGGACCCGGCTGCTTGGACAGGTCCAGGAGGCGGCGCATTCGGTCCAGTTGAGCCGGCCGATTGAATCGACGACAGCGAGCTAGCGTGATGCGCTAGCTCGTGCAACTCCTTCTCCCCGATGTCCCGCTCTTCGGCAAACGCCGCTCCGACCACTGCAACGATAACTCCCTCGCCACTGCGTATCGGCATGGCAACCGCCGCCTGGGCATTCACGGCTCTTGCACCGGGGCGCACGCTGCCGGAGCGATCGTCCTTTAAGTTGCAGGTCGTCACCGGCTGCCCGCGTTCCAATGCTAATCCAGCCATCCCCTTTCCCGAAGGGACCCAAAGCACGGCCTGCTGGACGACTTCGGGTATATTTGTCGCCGCCGCAAGACGTAACCCGCCGCCTTCGCAAACATGCACTGTGCCGGCACAAGCGCCGATCTCATTCAAGAAATCCGTAAGCCAGTTCTGGAGTTCTTTCATTTCGCACCTATCGGCCAAAAGGCCGGAAGCTGATCCCCACCCTAACGTTGATTCCGGGAGCCGGAAATCCGATGTACTCGTGATACTTGCTGTTCAATAAATTGTCCGCGCGTACATACAAAGTGGCCTCTTTGCTGCATTCATACGAGACAACGCCATTGCTATTGGAATACCCGCCAGCCGTAAGTTGGTCGGGCTGCGGAACCGAATAGTCATAGCGTCGCCCAACCCATTGCGTCTCCACGCGCGCGCGGAGACGCTTTGCCGCATTCCAGTTCAAATGCACGCCACCGATCCAATGAGGCGTATCCCGCAGCGGCTCGGTCGTGCCGGCCAGGCGCCAGGTGAGATAGGAGAATGACGTCCCGATGCGAACGTGGTCCATCTCCGGAAGTTCGGCTCCAAACTCCAATCCTTGAGTAGAAGCCTGACTTCGGTTGACCAGACGGAATGCCTGCGCGCTGAAGTCAATGAGGTCCGTGAAATTGTTCCTAAAATAGGTCAAGGATAGCAACGATCCGGATCCGCCGAAGCGCTGTTCCACTCCCGCGTCGAAGGCCCGGCTTCGCTCGGGCTTCAACAACGGGTTGCCAACGTTGGGATCGCCCAGCGCGTAGAACGATGGCAGTTTGAAACCCTTGGCCCAACTCGTCTTCAGCTTGGGGCCGTTCTTCGAGACGGAATAGTTGACCCCGATTCTCGGTGACACCACCAAGCCGTAGCCCTCGCTCTGGTCGAACCCCAAGCCCGCGGTCGCCGTCAGGTTCTTTCGTTGATAGAGCAATTCGGCGCTCGAGGCCAGCGTCCAGCGTTGTTTACGAAACGACGACGGAATCGTATTGTTGAGAAAGCCTTGCGTGCGTCCGTCTTCCTCGCGCAACCCGATCGACACATTGGCGGTTACATTCGGGCTGATGACAAATGCGCTGGCCGCCGCCGCGCGCGTACGGCTGAACCTGGTCGTGCTGCTGGAGGAGGGCAGCGAACTTGCGAAACTGGGGGGGATCCGATCGAGAATCGCCGGCGTAAAGTTGTTGTCGGCGCTGCTGAACCAATCTACATCGATACTGTAACTCCACCATGGGCGAAGTTGCGCCTTGTAGCTTAAGCCCAGAATGACATCGGCGGCATGGTCGTCCTCGGGGGTGCGCAGAATCGAGTATTCCGGCCCGCCCCCGTTCGCAGGCAGCCCGTCGCTCTGCTTGTCCTGGTAGCGGGCCACAAACTCGAGAACTTTGTTCTCTCCCAGCCCGATGCTGGTGTGGAGCGCGGCGGTTCCGAGTGAGTAGGAATCCTTGTACACCTGATCGCCTATCCTCAGGTAGGAACCGCTGAACGAATAGGCCACGGATTTCCATTGGCCGCTGGAGCCAAGGCGTCCCTCCGTTCGCCCAAAATTGCCCGCCTCGGCCCCGACGTCGAGAGTGGGTCCTTTGACGGCGCGCCGCGAAATAAAATTGATCACGGCGCCGATGGCGTCCGATCCATAGAGCGAAGACAGCGGCCCGCGCACGATCTCCACCTGCTCGATGTTGTCCGTGGACAGGCCTGCAAAGTCAAACGAACCGCCCAGAATATTCGTGATGTCGTTGACGGGAATGCCGTCGATCATCACCAGGGTAAAGTTCGGCTTGCCTCCGCGTATAGTCACCGTAGTCAGGCCGCCGCTGGCGCCGTTTTGCGCCAAATACAGAAATGGAACCTCGCGGAGCAACTCGGCGGCAGTGGCCGCGTGGCTGCTCTCGATGTATTCGCGATTCAGAACGGTGACCGCCGCCGGCACCGCCGACAGCGGCATGGCGCGTCCCGTAACCGTGACCACGTTCGGGTTCTCACCGTCGGGCGAAACCGGCCCCGGCAAAGGCGCCTGCGCCCACATTCTCGCGGCCAGCGTGGCGCAGGCGATGAGCGCCAGCGCGCCTGTAATCCAACGACGGATGATGCGTGCCGGACTACAGGCGCAAGGCGCCATTTCAGCGCTCGAACCGGCGCAGCGTTGCTCGAAGCGTGATGGAAGAAATATGCCGGGGCTCATGCGATTCACCGAGATCGACGAAAACCGTAGTGACAATCCCTTCTGAGAACGCGCGATACACAACTCTCTCTATGGCCTGTTCACGGGTTTTGAGGGTGCGTTCACCTTCCTCGGTTTCCAATACAAATCCTTCGAAGTCGCCGTATCGGTCGTAGATCAGCTCCCTCACCTTTCCGGTGTATTCCGCTCGCCGTTCGTGTTCCTTGTGCGGATGTCCCTTGGGAGGTTTCAGGACGCCGGTCGGCGAGGGCGAAATGGATCCCGGGTTTCCACCGAATCCCTCCACTCGTTGGCCGATCTGGGTCACATAGCGGTTGAAAACCGGATACCAGCGGTCGGTCGCCGGGATGGATTCCTGGATGGCCAGAAGCATGGAGTACAGTTGCTCCTCGGGCGGCAGCAGTGTGTCCTTGATGTCCACGGGAATTGAGATTTGGAACGACCCGCGGATTTGCCGCCAGTGGATTTGCCGCTCCAGCGTCGACACCGATTCCAGTACCGCTTCACCCTCAGGCACTCTCCGCCGGAGAACCTGTGGGAACGGCCTTGCGATGCGCTGGTTGACACCCGTTCCGAGAGCGTTAGTTACTTGCCGGACGAGGATTCTATACAACTGGCCGCGTCGCGCGCCCGGTGCAAGATCTAGCGTTAACAGCCCTGCATGGTTCAGGTCGGTCCCCGGCGGGATTGGCACATAAGTGATGCTGCCCACGTTGCATTGCACGGTGTGATCGTCCACCCGCGATAGCAGGTGCGTCGAATACATCTTCGTTTCCAGATCGAGGATGTCGCTCGCATTCGCCGCGGGAATATAGATCTGCGCGGTGGCGCCGGCGGGTGTGTTGCCCCAGTCGATGAGAAGCTCGTCGGGCTTTTCGTTAGGCGCGAGCTTCAGAGGTGTGGGCTTCAGCTCGAATGTGCTGGCGATGCGCCGTGAGTTTGCATTGCCGGGATTGGGAGTTGGATTGAGCGAAAGATTCCGCTGCGCCAGTTTATCGGAAACCGCCGGACTCGGGTTGCCGCTGATCGGCTCTGGGTCGAACGCGATCTCCGTTAGCAGGCACTGGTGCTGATTGCGAACCAGATCGAAGATCGAATTCAGCGTGCCGCCATAAGGACCGTCGCCGGCTGGATTCAATGGGAACAATTTCGTGCCCGATTGATTGATATCCAGCCAGCAGCCGAAGTAGTGTTGCACTTCGTTTCCGCTGGCGTCGTGTGGAACGGTTTGGACGTTGGCTGCATCCGTCTGCTCGTCCATGCTGTGAACCGTTGTGTCGACCCGGTCGTTGGCGAAGAACGGTATAGTCACCAGGTTGCCGCCCTGCACGCCAAGCACTGGAATCGGCTGGCCGTCGGGATTGAGAACTGGCGATCGCCGGTAAGTGGTAGTCAGGTCGTAGTCGACGGAAACCGACAGCGCCGGACACGTTCTGAAGAACACGCGAACGTTCATCGGGTCGGGCGGATTCAGAGCGCGGTAACGAACGCGCGCGAGCGCAAAATTGAATACCGCCTTGCTGCTCTTGTCGAATTGAAACAGGGCCAAAGTCGAGCCATCCTCCGTCGCGGGCAAGCTGTCGAACGTCTGGCCAGCCGTGCCATTGTTCAAGTTACTGATGATGGACGTGATGAAGCTGGCGGTGTCGGACGTCGTGGATCCTTTAGGTGGAGAGTTGAACCATGACTCCCCTTCCGTTACCGTGAAAACGCGCGTGTCGGTGCTGAGCCAGGATATCGGGCCGTCAACCTCATAGACGTTTTGCACTTCATTGAGCTGGATTTGCGCGCTGCCGGAGACGCCGCCAAGGGTCGCGGTCAGCGTTATGGTTTGAGTTCCAGGGACGAAACCGCTGCTATCCGTGAACGTAACCTGGTAGACCCAGGTGAAGCGCTGGGGCGTGGCGGGCAGCGTCGAGTCTTGCGCGAGAAGCGCGATCGCCCGGCCCTGGCTGTCGCCGATGCTCATTCCACTGACGGGCGAGAGCGGAACGATAACTGGATTTACCGACGGCGTCCCCACCAGGTCGGCCGCGGAGATGCCCAGTTCGCCCGGACGGAAGCCATCCACTTCGATGTAAAAAGCCGCCGAAATCACGGCTGGCGTCGCGAGGTGTAGCATGGCGTCGATCTCGTCCTTGCTGAAGGTGTTCCGATCGGTGATGAACTGGCAATCCTTCACCAGGCGTGAAGTGGTGTTGGCGGTGATGCTGCCATCCACGTAGCCGTCAAGTTCGTCGGAGTGGAACGTAAATAGCTTGGCGAAGAAGGTGTAACTGCTAAAGTCCGCAAGGTAGGCGATGACGCTGGACGTATTCGGCTGAAACACAATGCTGTTGTTGACTTGCCCGGTATATTCCTCTTTTCCGTCGTAGCCTGGCGCCAGAGTCGTGCTGTTGGGCGTGAGGTGGTCAATCCTCGTTTTCAGGTTGCGGCCGGCCACGGTGCCCGTCTGATCGGCCGGTGAGAGCCCATTGAACGCATTCTGCAGTTGCGTAAGGCGGTCACCCTCGAATGTGGGTAGGTCGAAAAAGGCCGTAGCCACACCGGTCGACGGACGAACGAACTGCGGGATCGCCTTCTCCGCGGCGTCCAGCGGGCTGGTGAAGCCGCTGGCGGCGGGGCGGTCGGCGAGCGTCGCATACGTACCTGAAAAGAAGCCATCAATATGACACTCGAAGAGCGCCATCGGCTCGAACCCCTCGATATTGGTTTCGGCCGGCGCGGGGTCGCCCGGTTTTTGCGGGTCGTTCGCCGCGAGATAAGTGTTCGGTCCCAGGTTCACCGTCGCCCCGATCACGGGATCGCCGGCCGTGAACACTTCCGTTCCGCCCAACGTAGACCCCGAGATCTGGTTCACGGTAGTGGCCACGGGCGCTGCGAACGGCCGCAGAGCCACCGGCTTGTTGAAGCGCACCACTCTTCCCACCGGTTTGTCAATGGGGTTGGGGACGCTGTTGGCAACCGGGCCCGCGGGCACGAAATCCGGCTCGCCTTCCAGCGCCCACGTCCAGCCGGGTCCCGCCGGCTGTCCGTCCACAATGGCAGAAAAGCCGGGCGAACCGCCAGAGGCCGTTCCCGTCCCATCGGAACCCCTCGGATTGTTGTAGTAATCGCCATCCGTGGCAAAGCGCGCCTCAAAGCGCCCGCGGAACCCGACCTGCGGATCCCGGATGGACGTCAATGCGAAGGTGGTCACGCCGCCCGAATGCACGTTGATCACAGTATCCTGTCGGGCGCTGCTCACCGAGGTGGCTTGTATAGGTATATCCGTGCCGCCGGGGCCCACGCTGATGCTCCCGCCGGGCAACACGATGCCGGCTCCATTTGGAGTGGCGTCCACGGTCACATTGACCGTACTGCCGTCGTCGGTGCTGAGGTTCAGCGATACCGGGAATACCCGGCCGCTATCCGGCGCTACGAGGAATCCGTCCCCGGCGCTGTTTCCGTTGACACGAATGACAATACCCATGGTCCCTCCTAGACACGAGTGCTGAGAGCGGCCTCGCCAGCCCGACGTTGCTCAGCGCCGAAAAGGTCGTCTGACATAGAGTGTCCGGACACACCACCCCGTATCCTCAAATACAAATTTTTTATGGAATTCTCAAAATCGCAAAGTAGTTAAGCCAGCCAGGCGCCAGTACTGGCGGTCGAAAATCGGCCGCACCTTAACGAGCGGGCTGACAAGCCGCCCGCAAGATATGCCCGCCCTTCTCCGGCGCTCCCGCTGTCCGGCTCGGAAAATAGCGCGACGCAATCTGCGCCGGCCCCAGATCCTCGATTTCCGAGAACCCAAGTCCCCGCAATCTCGCATGCAGTTGTTCTGGCTCGAAATAGTTCACCCAGGCTTCGCCCAGCTCGGCCACGCGCGCGGCGCGTCGATCGTGCCAGACGCGCGCTTCCGGCGCCAAGGATTCCGGCGGATCGGCGTAATCGAGGACCACATGCGCGCCTTCCGTAAGCCCAGCGATGAACCCAAGCGTGGACCAGACCGCAAGCTCCGTCAAGTAAGGCACCACACCGAGCCAAGTGAAGAACGTCTCTTGCGACGTGTCGAAGCCCGCCGCGGCCAATCTCTCCGCCAATGTCTCCCGTTCAAAATCGACCGGCGCGAAGGTCAGCGAATCCGGCAGCGGAATGCCCGCGTCCGCCAGCCGCTGGCGCTTCCACGCCTGCGTGGCGG
>DATFZA010000075.1:0-2796 GCA_035314765.1 Bryobacteraceae bacterium | reverse complement strand
TTCGCATCTCGACACCGAATCGGAAATTCTGGTGCAGCGGGCGTTGCAGAACCTGATGAGCGACCGGACGGTGATGGTGATTGCGCACCGGCTGTCGACCGTGCGCAGAGCCAACAAGATCGTGGTGCTCGATCGTGGCAGAATTGCCGAGACCGGCACCCACGACGAACTCATAAGTCACGGCGGGATTTATCAGCGCTTACATGAAATGCAGTTTCTGGAGCCGGCCAATCCATGACGCCTCCCATCCGTAGTATGACCGGGTTTGCGCGCCTGCTGCGTGTAACCGATCATGGCGAGTTGACCATCACCGTGAAGAGCGTCAATCATCGTGGCCTCGATATACACTTCCATCTCGGCGCCGAGTTGGATCCATTTGAAGGGGCCATGCGGACCGCCATCAAGCGCCTGGTATTGCGCGGCCATGTGGACGTGCGCGCCAGTTTCGCGGGCAAAGACGGAGAGGCCGGCTTTTCTCTGAATCGGGCGCTCTTTGACACTCATATGAAGACGTTTCGAACCCTGGCGAAGGAGGTGCAATCGGCCGCCCATCTGGATTTGAACTTCGCGCTGGCGATTCCAGGGATGTTCATAGCAGCCGAGGCGCCCTGGCTAGACTCCTCCGCCGAAGGGGCGATTCTGACCGCGCTGACCGAAGTACTCACGGAATTTAACCAGTTCCGCACGCGCGAGGGCGCGGAGTTAGTGGCGCTGTTGCGCGAGCATAACCGGCAAATTGGCCAGGCCGCGGCCGAGATGCACGAGATCCGCGCGCGGGCGATTCCGGTGTTTCAGGCGCGCTTGAACGAGCGTTTGAAGGAACTGCTTCGCAACAGCAATGTTGAGCCCCAACGTTTAGCGCAGGAGGCCGCACTGCTGGCCGACCGCAGCGATATCGGCGAAGAAATCGCGCGGCTGCAAATTCACGCCAAGCAGCTCGATGAGATCATGGACGCAGGCGGGGAAGTGGGTAAGAAGCTGGACTTCCTGCTGCAGGAAATGAACCGCGAAACCAACACCATTCTCTCCAAGACCAACGGCATTGGCGATCTGGGCCTGCGGATTACCGATCTGGCGCTAGCCACCAAGGCCAATATCGAAAAAGTCCGCGAACAGGCTCTCAACCTTGAATGAACCGGCTGCTGGGAATGAAAGCGTTGCGGGGAATGAACGCCCTACGCCGGGAATGAGCGGATTCAGCCGGACTGGAGTTTTTATCATCTCCGCGCCGTCGGGCTCGGGAAAATCCACGCTGGTTCATCGCCTGCTGGCCAACCATAACGACCTGATCTTCTCCATCTCCTACACCACGCGCGCTCCGCGAGGGCAGGAGATAAACGGAGTCGACTATCACTTTGTGAGCCGTGAGGCCTTCGAAGAGATGCTACGGGCCGGCGAATTCCTGGAATACGCGGACGTCTTCGGAAATTACTACGGGACGCATCGGGGCGCATCCCTCGATCGGGCCTTGCTGGAGGGCAAGGATTTGGTCCTCGACATAGACGTCCAAGGTGCGCGACAATTAAAAGTAGCGCTCCCGGACGCGGTAAGTGTCTTCGTTCTGCCTCCCTCCCGCCGGATATTGGAAGCCCGGCTGCGCGCCCGTTCTCAGGATAGCGACGAGGTGATTCAGCGGCGGTTGCGGGGAGCGGCGGAGGAAGTAAAGAACTATAGCCAGTACGACTACGTCCTGATCAACCAAGAGATCGAGCAGTCTGTGGCTAAGCTGGAGTCGATTGTGATGGCCGAGCGATTGCGGCGGGTCCGCATGGACCAGGAAGTTCGACCGATTATTGAGAGTTTTGAAGACCGAGAGTTTTGAAGACCGAGAGTTTTGACAGTTGAGGTACTCGAATAGATGGCTGAAAGAACCAGAAACAATGCTCAGTATGCGATTCCGGACGATCCGGAGTTGAGCACCTACCGGTTTATTATTGTCGCCGCCAAGCGGGCGCGGCAATTGCAGAATGGCTCGCGTTCCTTTCTGCCCACCAGTTCCAAGAAGCCGACCGTGACGTCGATGGAAGAGGTCCGGCGGGGACTGGTGAAGTACGAAGATCCTACCCGCGACGCCGCCCAACTGCTGCAAAACGGCGGCGAATAATTGCATGAACGCGGTGCTGGGCGTGGGAGGCGGCATCGCCGCCTATAAAGCCGCCGAACTGGCGCGCGCGCTGATGGAGCGTGGCTTCCGCGTTCAGGTGGTGATGACCTCGGCTGCCCAAAAGTTCATCACGCCGCTGACATTCGCCGCGCTGACCGGCCAAAAGGTCATCACCGGTCTATTTGATTCCGCTAGCCCGGAGGCTACGCTTTCGAGCGCCGTCGAGCACATCGCCGTAGCGCAAGAGCATCAACTGTTGGTGATCGCGCCTGCGACCGCGGATATTCTCGCCAAGCTGGCGCACGGACTGGCTGACGACTTTCTCACCACGCTTTATTTGGCCTTTACCGGTCCGGTCTTTCTTGCGCCAGCCATGAATACCAACATGTGGCAGCACGCAGCGACGCGCCAGAATCTCGACATTCTGCGCCAGCGCGGTCATACCGTGATCGAGCCTGACGAAGGCTTGCTGGCTTGCGGCACTTCCGGTCCGGGACGGCTCGCGGATCCGATAAGGATCGCCGATGCAGTGGCGGCTTCGCTATTGAGCCGGCGCGATCTCGAGGGAGAGACGGTCCTGATTACGGCTGGACCGACGCAGGAACCGCTCGATCCGGTGCGGTATGTCTCTAACCGGTCGAGCGGCAAAATGGGATACGCGCTAGCCGAAGCTGCCGCCGAACGCGGAGCGC
>DATFZA010000074.1:0-7750 GCA_035314765.1 Bryobacteraceae bacterium | reverse complement strand
GCAAATCGAAGTAGAAGGCACCTCCCAAACCTTGTCCGGCATGATCGAAGCCCGTTGGAACGGTCAGTTGTACATCCTGTTTCCTTCCGACCTCGAACACAAGACGCAACCGATCGCAGCTTGAGAGTTTCTCAGCGGACTTGTTTCTTTCACGGATTTGCATTTATCAGACTTGCCCTTCCCACTCTCGAAACCCTGCCATCATGCCAATCGCCCAGGGGACGCAGCCACGATAAATTTGATTGAGGGAGTTGTGACCGGGGCCCGCTGTGTCCCCATCCGCGCCGCGAACTCGACGGTCTTCATTTTGTCTTCCGCAGATTTGCAATGATAACTGCATGGCTTCTCAAACGGATAGCGCCATCGAGCGCGGCGCGCGCCAACTGCTCGAACAGCGCAAGTTCGGTGTATTGATCACCAATGCCGAGAGTCTGCCGGGGCACCCGTTCGGATCGCTGACTCCGTATGCGCTGGACGCGCAGGGGCGCCCGGTGTTTCTGCTGAGTTCTTTGGCGATCCATACTTCGAATCTCAGCGCCGATGCGCGCGCCTCACTCTTTGTTTTCTCGGAATCGGCCGAGCAGGCAGCGGCGGTGGCGGCGCGCTTGAACGCGATCGGTGAAGTTCACCCGGTGGCTGACGGCGAGCGAGACGAGATGCGTGCCCTCTACGTCGCGCGCCATCCGGAAGCCGCACAGTGGGCGGAGTTCGGGGACTTCGCATTTTATCGAATGGAGACCAAACAGATGTACTTTGTAGGAGGATTCGGCGTCATGGGTTGGGTGTCATTATGAGCACTGGACTCGCATTGAGCGTAAGCTCCGATCTGGCTTTCCTCGATGCCTGCGCCCAAGCGGAACTGGTGCGGGCGAAGAAGATCTCGGCGCTGGAATTGGTGGATGGCGCCATCGCGCGCATCGAGAAATTGAATCCCCAATTGAATGCCGTGGTTTGGGAGCGCTTTGAAAAAGCCCGGGACGAAGCCAAGTCCGCCTTGCCGGACGGGCCGTTTCGCGGCGTGCCGTTTCTTACTAAAGACTTGGGTTGCACCACGGCTGGGGAGCCGGATTCGCAGGGCTCGCGGTTCCTGAAGAACAGCCGCTATACCGCCGCCGTGACCACGGAACTGGCGCGGCGCATTCGGGCAGCGGGATTCATCAATCTGGGGCGGACCAATACGCCTGAGTTCGGAGCGGTGGCGACCACCGAGCCGCTAGCCTGGGGAGCAACGAAAAACCCGTGGGACACCGAACGAACTCCCGCCGGTTCGAGCGGCGGGAGCTGCGCAGCGGTAGCATCCGGCATGGTCGCGGTAGCGCATGGCAGCGACGGCGGCGGGTCCATTCGCATCCCCGCGGCCACCTGCGGGTTGGTTGGATTGAAACCGACTCGGGGTCGTATCAGCATGTATCCCGGCACGGAATGGCTGTCCCCGGTGAGCGTGCAGGGCTTTCAAACGCGCTCTGTCCGGGATACCGCTGCGTGCCTGGATTTCGCGTCCGGACCGGTGACGGGCGATCCCATGCCGCCGGCGCGGCCGTACCGTCCGTACCGGCAGGAGGTGGGCGCGGCGCTGGGGCGCCTGCGCATCGGCCTCTGGGCCAGCCTGCCCGGGACCATGCGCGGTGAGCTGCATGTCGAATGCAAGCGAGCCGTGGAAGAGACGGGACGCCTGCTGGAATCGCTGGGACATCACGTCGAAGTCGCACACCCCGCCACGCTCGATGAGCCAAAGACCAACACGTTGTTCTCCCGCATCTGGCCGGTAAGGCTTTTGGCCGGGCTGCAGTCTTTTGAGCGCAAGCTCGGCAAGAAGGCCCCGGATGACGAACTCGATCCGCCAACGCTGTTCTGGATCGAGCGGGCGCGCACCATGTTGGCCAATGAGTATGTTGAAGCGCTCGAAGACATGGACGCCTTTACGCGCACGTTTGCCGGCTGGTGGGCGTCCGGGTTCGATGTTCTGGTCTCACCAACCACGGGAACCATCACACCCAAGCTTGGTGAATTGGGCCTGGATGCCGAGCGCTTGCCATTGTCGCTGCTTTGGTCCCCCTATACCGCGTACTTCAACATGTCCGGGCAGCCGGCGGTGAGTTTGCCGCTCCATTGGACGGAAACCGGGCTGCCAGTGGGCGTCCAATTGGGCGCGGCGCATGGCCGTGAAGACGTTCTCATCCGGTTGGCGTCGCAGTTGGAAGCAGCGCGGCCATGGAGCGGGCGGATTCCGCCGGTAAACGCAGCGGTCGCTTAAGAGACCAACTGAACGAGACCGGACGACACCGGCGCGACTTCGCCGATCCCCGCCACGGTGACTGAATCGATCCGCACTTCAATCAGTCGATTGGCACGCCGCGGGCGGGCAAGATCGATCTTCAAATAGTTGTCGCTGAGCGCGCCATGCTCCAGCGTGACCGCCGAGAGCGTGCGGCCCAGCATACTCTGGCGAAACGCCAGATTCTTGCGTGCGGCCAGTTCGCGTAGGACCCGATTGCGCTCTTTACGCACCGGCTGCGGAACTTGCGGCATGTCCGCAGCGGGCGTGCCCGGCCGCTCGGAATAAGTGAAAACATGGAGATAAGTGAAGGGAAGTTGCTCGATGAATCGCCGGCTCTCTTCAAACTCTTCATCCGTTTCGCCGGGAAAACCAGTCATGACGTCGGCGCCGATAGCTGCGTCAGGCATCCAGGCGCGCGCTTTGGATATGCGGTCGGCGTAGTGTTGGGGCCGGTACTTGCGATACATCCGGCGCAGCACGCGATCGGAGCCCGATTGCAGCGGCGCATGAACGTGCTTGGCGATTCTGGGCGATTCCGCCATCAGGCCCAGCAGGTCGTCGCTGAAGTCCATGGGCTCCACGGAGCTGATTCTGAGGCGCTCGACTTCCGTCTCATTCAGCAGGCGGCGCAGCAATCCGGCCAGGCGCAGAGTGCTGCCGGGTTCGCGGCCCCAACGTCCGAGATTGATTCCGCTCAAAACAACTTCGCGATATTTCGTGGCAAGCTGGCGGACTTGTGCTACCACCTGATCGGCCGGCGCGCTACGGCTGCGCCCGCGCACAAACGGAATAATACAAAAAGAGCATCTATTGTTGCAGCCATCCTGAATTTTCAAATTGGGGCGCGTACGGTCGCCGGACGCGTCTTCGACCGGCGCCGAAAGAAAATCATGGCTGGCAAAGATATCGCCGACGGCGATCTGTCCATGAAACGGCTCGTGCGTTTGGGTGACAATTTCGGGAATCTGCACCTTGTGG
Source organism: Bryobacteraceae bacterium (assembly GCA_035314765.1). Lineage (GTDB taxonomy): Bacteria > Acidobacteriota > Terriglobia > Bryobacterales > Bryobacteraceae > DATFZA01. Next base: position 4,494 of record DATFZA010000074.1, on the reverse strand, counting down.
GAATTGCCCACCACCCAAGTGACTCCCGGCAGCGCCGCCAATTCTTCCGGCGCGCGTTGCGCATAGCAGCCAGTGACCAGAATGCGGGCGTCGGGATTTTCGCGATGGACCCGCCGGATGGTCTGGCGCACATCGTCGTCGGCCGCCGCCGTCACGGTGCAGGTGTTAAGGACCACCAGATCGGCGTGTTGCGCGTCTCCCGGCAGCCAGCCTTTGTTCGCCAGCGCGCCTTCCAGAGCCGCCCCGTCGGCCTGCGAGGCGCGGCATCCGAAATTCTTCACGGCGAAACGCTGCATTTGCTCCGATTTTAGCAGGGCCGCTTGCCAAGTATAATCGAAGCAGAAGATCCGATGGCGAAAGAATACGTGGAGACTCGAAACGGTGGCTATTACGTCGCCGGGGCGCGTGTATCTCTTGACTCGATCGTTTACCTCTACCGGGATGGCGCCTCGGTCGAGTCCATCCAAGACGATTTCCCGTCGTTGAGTCTCGAGCAGATTCATGGAGCAATCGCCTTCTATCTCGCCCACCCAAAGGCCATTGACGAGAACATCTCGCAGGGAGAACGGGAATTGGATGTGCTGGTCCCGTCACTGAAGGCGAGCAATCCCGAGTTATATGCCCGGCTCGAACGGGCTCGCCAAGAGCAAAAGCGCTCGTGAACGAAAGCTATCATGGCGGTAATCCGCTACCAGGCCGACAAGGATTTGCGTCTCCAATTCGTCCGGGCCGTTCGGCGCCTGGAGCCGGGCATCGATTTCCAGGCGGCCCAAGCCGCCGGTCTCGATGGGATGGACGATTCGTCAGTGCTTCGCCAGGCCGCCGCGGAAGCCCGAATCCTGGTGTCGCATGACAAGCGGACCATGTCTCGAGCTCTCGCCTCGCTGAGAGCGCAGTCGATCGAGAGCCCAGGCATCTTTCTCGTTATCCCTCAAAACGTTTCCGTTAGACTCGTGGCGGAGACTTTGATTCTCGTTTGGGCCGCTTCCAGTCCGGAAGACTGGTCCAACCGCATCACCAAGATCCCTTTCTGACGCCAAGCTAACCGCGCGCAAAAGCCCTAGTCTAGCCGCTAGAGGGCAGCAGGATGGATTGGACGGATGCAGAGGCCGCCGAGGAGGCGCGGAAGGGCCATCAACTCGCCTGCATTTGGTCCGATTTTAGCAGGGCGCGGGTTCGGGCCCGTGGCCACCGAAATAACGGCCGACCGAAATAGCGGTCAAAGCGCGATCAGTTTAAGGCCAGGAATACGGCTAAAGTCGCGAGGGTTGCCCGTAGCTATAGCGTAGCCGAGCTCCAACGCGCACGCTCCAATTACCAGATCTGCCAGAGGAAGATTGATTCCCTTGGCGGCCTGTTCGCCGCCGATGCGGGCGATGATTTCAGCAGTCGCTGCGGTAACAGGATAAATGGGGACGGTCGCCTTCAGATCGTCGAGGAATGCGCGCCGGCGCTCCCGGACCTGCAGTGTGTTTGCTCGATAAATCCCGTGGCCGATCTCGGCGACAGTCATCGATGAGAGGGCAACGATGAGAGCACAAGCGGCACCTCACCGACGGACTGCTTTACATTTTCGATGGCTTCGGAAGCAATGAGTTTACGCCGCTCCGCGGCTATCAATACGCTTGAGTCCAGAACTACTCCCAAGATGGCGGACTCCATGGCTCGCGCTGGGCCTTGATCCCTTCCTCAATGTCGCGAGCGAAATCGTCATCCATGGCTGATTGGGAACCTCTCGCCTTAAGATCCGCTATGACTTCCGATATCATTCGGCCTACCGGGGGCGACTGTTTGAGTACAGCGACGGGCCGGTGATCTTGTTCGATGACAACCTCAATACCTTGCTGTACCTTCGCCAGCACTGCATGTAGGTCGCGAGCCACTTCGGCTTCGCTCATATGGACGGTAGCCATTGTTAGCTAGCTCAAGGTTAACAGTATCGCGCTCCCCGCGGTGAAGTGGGGTTGTGAAGTCCAATTTCGCCCTGCCAAGCTAACCGCTCCCCAAAGCCGTAGTCTAAAGGGCAGCAGGATGGATTGGACGGATGCAGAGGCCGCCGAGGAGGCGCGGAAGGGCAATCAACTCGCCTTTCGTGCCCTCGTCGATCGCCATAGCCGCTCCGTGTTCCGCCTCGCTTTTCGTATGACCGGGAATGAACAGGACGCCGAAGACATGGTGCAGGAAACATTTTTGCGCGCTTACAAGCAACTGCACCGCTTTGACGGACGGGCGGCGTTCGGAACCTGGCTTTATCGCATTGGGGCGAACTGTTCTCTCGATCTGCTGCGGGCCCGGCGCTTGCGCAAAGAGCACTCGGGTACCGCGGCCAACGACGAGGCGACTACCCTGCTGGACACTGTTGCCACCTCGGCGCCGGACCCGGAGCGCCTGACGCGTAGCGGGCAACTGGCCGAATTGCTGGGGCCGGCCCTCGAGCAACTCACCGAGGCGGAGCGAACGGCGTTTGTCCTCCGGCATTATGAAGGCCAGAATATCGAGGAGATTGCCAAAGTGTTGGGAGTGAACAAAGGGGCTGCCAAGCACAGCGTTTTTCGCGCGGTTCAAAAGCTGCGCGGCATTTTGGAGCCGGCGTGGGGGGGCGCCTAATGAAGCATCTGAGTCAGGAGCAACTCACCTTGGCGTATTACGGCGACGTGGATCGGGAGGTCCGGCAGCACCTCGATCAATGCCCGCAGTGCCAGGATGCTTTTGCACGCGAGCAGCGTCTGCTGGCGGATCTTCCCGATTACGCCATTCCCGAGCGCGGCGCCGAGTATGGCGCCCAGGTCTGGGCGAGATTGCTGCCCAATTTGCCGGACGGCAAACCAAGGCGGAAATGGTTCACCTGGTGGACGCTGACTCCCGCGCTGGCGGCGCTGTTGATCGTGGCGTTTTTCGCGGGTATGCTCGCCGAGCGGCAGAAGAGAACGCAAGGCTTCTCGCTGGGCGCGCGCGACCGCGTGCTGCTGATCACCATGGGAGGGCATCTGGATCGCTCTGAAGTGCTGTTGGCGGAACTGGTCAATGCGACTCCGGGCACCATCGATCTGGCGGAAGAGCGCACGCGGGCTCAGGACCTGCTGGGCGAGAACCGGCTCTTGCGGCTGACGGCGACGCGCGATGGAGAAGCCTCCGCTGCTTCCGTACTCGATGAGTTGGAGCGGGTTCTGCTCGACGTGGCGAACAGCCCGTCGAATCTTTCGGCCCAAGAACTAGGCGCGTTGCAGAAACGCCTGGAGAACGAAGGCATTTTATTTAAAGTCCGCATTATACGTTCCAATATTGAAGAAAAGAGACAGAAACTATGATTCGCTTCAGGATTCTCCTGGTGGTGGCTGCAGCCGTGCTAGGTGCGCAGGAAACCCGCGAAGACCCGGACTACCGCCAAGGCCGGCGCGCTCTAGACAACGCACAATACGATCAGGCGATCGCCTCGTTTGATGCGGCGGTGGCCAAGAAAGGAGCCGACGCCGATCGCGCGATGTATTGGAAGGCGTATGCGGAGAATCGAGCGGGCCGGCGGGATCGAGCCTTGGCCACCATTGATGCCTTGCAGCAAGCGTACCCCTCCAGCCGGTGGCTGAACGATGCCAAGGCGCTCGAAGTCGAGATTCGCGGCAAGAGCGGCAGCCCAGTCAGTCCAGCGTCGGAATCCGACGAGGAACTCAAGTTGATGGCGCTTAACGGTTTGATGCAGGCCGATCCGAAACAGGCAATACCGATTCTGGAGAAGTTTCTCACTAGCAATAATTCGCCGAAGCTAAAGGATCGGGCGCTGTTCGTGCTCAGCCAAAGTGGATCGCCGGAGGCGCACAAAGCGCTTTCGGATATCGCCAAGGGCGCCGCAAATCCGGAACTACAACTGAAAGCCGTCCGCTATCTCGGAATGACCGGCACCGACGATAGCCGGACCCTACTGGCGTCCATCTATACCTCTACCGGGGACAAGAACGTCAAGCGCGCCGTTTTGCAGGCCTTTATGCTGTCCGGTTCGCGCAGTTTTCTGCTGAACGCAGCCAAATCGGAGAAAGACCCCGAACTGCGGCGCGATGCCATCCGGCAGCTTGCGATTTCTGGCGGACAGGACGAGTTGTGGCAGCTCTATCAATCGGAGTCCTCCGCGGAGAGCAAAGAAGAGATCTTGAAATCGATGTTCTTGGCGGGAAATTCCACAAGACTGATCGAGATTGCCCGCGGCGACAAAGACCCTCGTCTCCGCCTGGCCGCCATCAAGTCGTTGGGGCTGATGGGAGAAGGTGGACGTTCAGACGTTCTGGTCTCCATCTACAAGTCGGACCAGGATCGTGGAGTACGTGATGCGGTATTGCAGGCTCTGTTTCTGCAAACCAACGCCAAGGCGCTGATCGAACTGGCCCGCGCCGAGAGAAATCCGGAGATGAAGAAACAGATCGTGAGCAAGCTTTCTCTCATTCAATCGAAGGAAGCGACGGATTACATGATGGAGATTCTCAAATGAAGACGTTCGTTATTTTG
>DATFZA010000073.1:0-3263 GCA_035314765.1 Bryobacteraceae bacterium | reverse complement strand
GGATCCGTCTGCCAGTGCTGCGCGCCCTCCGTGGCGATCGACGAAAAGGGCGAAATCTGGGTCATGTTTCGCAACGTCTTGGATGGAGATCGCGATTTATACCTGACGCATTCTTCTGACGGAGTTTCCTTTGCTCCGGCGCAGCGGCTCGGCCTTGGCAGTTGGTCCTTGGACGCCTGCCCCATGGATGGCGGAGGTTTGGTGACCGATCAAGGGCGAGTGGTATCGGCCTGGCGGCGCGAAGACGACGTATTCCTCACCGAACCCGGCCATCCCGAGTATCGGATGGGCCAAGGCAAAGACGTCGCTGTCGCCGTCAGCCCCAAAGGGACGTACGTCATCTGGTCCAGCCCCAAGGGTCTGCAACTTTGGAAAACTGGCGTGGAGGTTCCGATTGTCCTGAACATGGAAGGCGCCTACCCGTCGTTGGTGACACTGCCGGATGGATCGGTTCTGGCGGCCTGGGAATACAAAGGCGCCATCCGCGTAGAGAAGATGCCGTGATCGTCGTTCGCCATCGCGGGACTCTCGCGGGAGCGCTCATCGTGCTCCTGTCGATGGCGATCCTCGCGCCCTTGCTTGAGGCAAGTCCCGAAGCGAGTCTGCCCGAATGCTGCCGCGCCCACGGCAAACACCATTGCATGATGACGGAGACCGTCAACGGCCAGTCAGCGCCGGCGCTAAGAGAAAAATGTTGCAATTTTCCCAGACCGATTGTGAGAGGTGTTCTCACGGGCAGCGCACCAGCTCACCGCGAGGCCACGTCCATTGCCCTAGTCAGCCATCCGGCATGTGTCAAACAGACCGAAGCCCGCTATCGTGAGTCCTTTAGCCGCAGCCGCCAAAAGCGCGGCCCTCCTTTCTTGACTGTCTGCTAACGCGTAGGTTCGCGGCGGAAGTACACTGTGACCTCGCGACGCGGATGGGGACACTGCGGGCTCGAGTCCGAACTCCTTCGTTCGAAACTATCGCAGCGGTGTCCCCTGAGCGCCTGGCCCGAAAGCAAGTTTTCAAGAGTGCAGCAGTCATATTCAAGGAGGATTTCATGTTTCGGATACTTACTATTTATATTCTTTCTCTAAGCCCGATCTGGGGCGCCGTTTTCGGGACTGTGCGTGGCGTCGTCCACGATCCGGACCATCGCCCCGTTCAGGCGGTGCAAGTGACGATCAAGTCGAGCACGTCAGACTATTCCCAGCAACTCACCACCGACGTTGAAGGGCGTTTCGAGTCAGGCGCGCTACCCGTGGGCGCTTACCAGGTCACCGCGGCCAGAGACGGATTCGCTCCTTCCGAAAAAGAGATCGTGGTCGCCTCCGGCAGCGCGCCCGTGATGCATTTTCAACTCGCCCTCGGCGCGGCCCATGAGCAGGTGACGGTATCGGAAGACGCCCTGGCCGTCAATCCGGAGCAGATGACCCCCACCACCATCGTTAGCCGGGGCGAAATCGCGGCCACACCGGGCGCGGATCTAAGCAATAGTTTCAACGCCATCACGGATTACGTTCCGGGCTCCTGGGTAACGCACGACCAACTCCACGTGCGTGGCGGCCATCAAGTGACTTGGGCGATCGACGGCGTCCCCATCCCGAATACCAACATCGCCAGCAACGTCGGGCCCCAGATCGACCCGAAGGATATCGATTACCTCGAAGCGGAGCGCGGAGGATATTCTTCCGCCTACGGAGACCGGACTTACGGCGTGTTCAACGTAGTGCCGCGCACTGGCTTCGAGGGGAATAACGAGGGTGAATTCTACTCCAATTTCGGTACTTTTCACCAAACGAATGACCAGATAAATTTCGGAAGCCACACCGCAAGGTTCGCTTATTTTGCCAGCATAAATGGCAATCGCAGCGATTACGGCCTGGAAACGCCCGGCCCCGATGTCTTGCACGACCGCGTCTGGGGTCTCGGCGGCCTGGCCACGCTCATCTACAACCGCGACGCCAATAACCAGTTCCGCTTCGTCACCTCGTTGCGCCGCGACGACTATCAGATCCCGAACGACCCTGACGCCGAGGCGGTGGGAATCCGGGATGTCGAGCGCGAGCGCGATGCGCTGGCGAGCTTTTCCTGGATTCACTCGTTCCAACCCGGCCTGCTCCTCACCGTCTCGCCTTTCTATCACTACAACCAAGCCAATTACGATGGCGATCCAAACGATACGCCCTTCAGCGCCACGCAGCATCGCCAATCGCAGTATGCGGGTGCGCAGATCGCCGTCAGCGAAGTGACCAAACAGCACAACGCGAGCCTGGGCGTCTATGGCTTCGGTCAACACGACGACGAGTTCGTCAACCTGATCGCCAACGATGGTTCCGGCCTCTCACTCGCCCAGGACAAGCCAACCTCCGGCCATCTGGAAGCGTTCTTCGCCGAAGATCAATACAAAGTGTTGTCCTGGCTGACGCTGACCGCTGGCGTCCGACTGACGCACTTCAGCGGGGCGATCGCGGAAAATGCGGCCACCCCGCGGCTCGGCGCAGCCATCCGCATTCCTCATCTGAATTGGGTTCTGCGCGGATTCTGGGGTACCTATTATCAGGCTCCTCCGCTTTCCACCGTTACTGGTCCGCTGCTCGACTACGCCGTCTCACAGGGCCTTGGCTTCATTCCGCTCCATGGCGAGCGCGATCAGGAACATCAATTCGGCATCGCCATTCCGCTACGCGGATGGGTTCTCGACGTGAACGATTATCACCAGCGCGCGCACAACTATTTCGATCACAATGCGATCGGCAATTCCAACGTTTTCTTCCCGCTGACCGTCGATCATGCCAGGCTCTACGGTTGGGAGGTCACCATTCGATCGCCCCGGATCGCGCGCCGCGGAGAAGTGTACGTCACCTACGCTTACGCACACGCCGAGGGCGCCGGTGCGATTAGCGGAGGCCTGACAGATTTTTCACCGCCCGCCAGCGGCTACTTCCTGCTCGATCACGACCAGCGGCACACGCTCCATTCGGGATTCAATTTCAGTTTGCCTTGGCGCGCCACGGCCGGCGGGAGTCTGTACTACGGGTCCGGATTCACCGACGGCAACAGCGTGGTTCCGGCGCACTTGCAGGCCCACACCACGTTCGATCTATCGGCCGGCAAATCGATCGCCGAAAATGTGACGCTCTCCGTCACCGCCTTGAATCTAACCAATCGGCGATTTCTGCTCGACAATAGTCAAACCTTTGGTGGCACGCACTACGCCGAGCCCCGGCAGATCTATGTGCAGCTCCGCTATCGCTTCCATTTTTGAAACGCGCACA
>DATFZA010000072.1:0-9556 GCA_035314765.1 Bryobacteraceae bacterium | reverse complement strand
AACCCACGCTCGAGCGGACGTTTGGGAGAGAGTACGAGGCGTTCCGCGCCGCCGTCCCGCGCTGGATACCGCGGATGACCCCATGGCGGTCGAAATGATCGGTGGCCCGCGGTTGTGCGAGCCGCTGCTCGCGACCGGTCTTTGACGCTTCACCGCGCCGCGAGCAGGCACGCTAACGGCCCTCGGAAAAGAACATCTCCCCATTGGCGAAGCGGTTGGGTCTCAGGCGCATCGCAACGCGCTACGACAAACTCGCTCGGAACTACTTCTCAGCCCTGTGCCTCGTTGCCGCCGTGGCATTCTGGCTTTGATCAATTGAGTCTGGACCCTAGGGAAATGCCGGTTTACGCATTAGTGGTCGCAAGAAACGGACCGAAACTGGTTGAAACGAAGCCCGGCGGAGCAGCCCCCCTATTGCGCGTCGGACCGGGCACCGTGGATGCTCAGGGCGGCGCTACCCTTGCGCGCAGATTCGGTAGGAGACGCGTGCGCCTCTTATCTGCGCGTTGCTTACGTGATATATGGTCGCGAGCAGTATTGCTGCGCATACCAGTACAAAAGCACCTACCTTGGCTTCAGTGTTCATGCGCTTGCCGCTATCCCCACCAGTTCTCGGATGTGATCCCTGACGGCAGCACTTGCTGTTATGGGATCGGGCGTCCGATCCGGAAACTGGCGGATGCGTGGATGAGTGCTTGCCCGGAATGAATCTTTGTTGTCTACGGCAATTAAGGAGCCCTGGCCTGGTAGAGCATGGCGACGCGGTCGGCGATGCGGAATGCGCTCGCCAGCTCGTGCGTCACAACCAAAATCGTCATGTTGAACGCGCGCTTCAGGAAAAGGATCAATTCGTCCAGCCCCGCCGCGACGATGGGATCGAGGCCCGCGGATGGTTCGTCGAACACCAGAATTTCGGGGTCGAGTGCGGTCGCCCGCGCCGATTGGGTGTTTTCCCGAGCCACGGATCCACCCCCGTTGACCGAGTGATCGTTACAACAGCTAAACCGGTCGCAGATGGCATTCGCCATCCCGGCGGCCACGAACAAACCGGTCTGATCGCCTCTGATCGGCCTCGACTAACTTCTTTAGAATGTATGGTGCGGAGAGGGGGACTTGAACCCCCACGAGATTGCTCCCGCTAGCACCTCAAGCTAGTGCGTCTGCCAATTCCGCCACCTCCGCAGTTTGGTGGGCTTCGCGAAAACTCTACTTCTTGGCCGGGGCTGGCGCGACAGGCGCCGGCGCCGGTGGGATCGGGATCGGAATCGAGTTTCCACCTGGCTTGGGCTGGGCCGGATTCGCTGCCGGCGCGGCCTTCGTCGCCGCAGGCTTGTTCTTGTCGAGTACGCTGCCCGAAGACCCGGCGTTCTTTGTCGCCAGAATCGCAAGCGACAGCGAGGTGATCATGAACAAGCCCGCCGCGATCGTAGTCGCTTTGGATAGCAGCGTCGCCGATCCGCGCGGACCGAAGGCGGTTTGCGAACCCATTCCGCCGAACGCCCCCGCCAAGTCGGCAGCCTTGCCGCTTTGCAGCAACACTACCACCACGAGGAAGAAGCACACCAGTACATGAATGATGGTCAAAAGAATTGTCATGGTCTTGGGAAACTACGTGATTCCTGATCTTCCAGTATACCAGCAGTCAGCCACCGATGGCGTACATGGGGCGGGGCGGGGCCACAAACTGAGCGGAGTTGATCTCATGGCCAAGCCATTTCCGCTTCACTGTCTCGCGAATCACCGCCGCAATCTGTGCGTCTGACGACCCGTTTCGCAGAAGGCCCTTTATATCCGTCTCCTCGATAGCGAAAAGGCAATAGCGGAGCTGGCCATCGCTGGTGAGCCGGATTCGATTGCAATTCAGGCAGAAAGGCCGGCTAACGGAGGCAATAAACCCGATGCGGCCAACGCCGTCCGCAAAGCGATACTCCGTGGCCGGAGCGCGCGGGTCCTGGTCTGGTATTTCGAGCAACGGAGAAATCTCGCGCGACAGGATTTTGATAATGTCGTCGGCCAGCAGGACTTTGCTCCGGTCCCACAGTTGCTGGGAATCGAGGGGCATGAACTCGATAAAGCGCACTTCCATGCCATGTTTGCGGCCATACAGCGCCAGCGGAACCAGATCTGGCTCGACCAGATTCTTCACCGCCACGGCATTAATCTTGATCGGACCGAAACCGAGACCGCGAGCCACTTCGATACCGTTCAGTACTTCGGGCAAACTGTCCCGGCGCGTGATCTTGAAAAAACGCTCCCGGTCCAGCGTGTCCAGGTGGACATTGATTCGCCGCAGGCCTGCCTGATACAGGGCTTCGGCTTGGCCCGCCAGCAGAACGGCATTGGTCGTCAGCGAAAGATCGCGAATTCCGGGGATCTTGCTTAGCCGGCGAACCAGTTCGGGAAGGTCTTTGCGAACCAGCGGTTCGCCGCCGGTGAGGCGTAGTTTGGTAACGCCCAGCGAGACCGCGACGCGTACAAACCGTTCGATTTCCTCGAAAGAGAGGATCTCCTGCCGCGGCATGAACTTTACGCCGTCTTCCGGCATGCAATAAAAGCAGCGAATGTTGCAACGGTCCGTTACGCTAATCCGAAGATTGTCGTGGACGCGTTCAAACGTGTCCGTTAATGGGCTGCTCACTTCATCTAACGGTAACATCATGCACACACAGTGTAATCGGTCATACAATTAGGGCGTGAATGTAGTACCCCGCCTTCTTACCCTCTCCCTTTTCTTTGGATGCTGCAACCTACTCGCGCAGCTCAGCGTTCTGACCTGTGTTCCGTCAGCTAACCCGCCGGTGGTTCGCGCCGAAGGGTTAACCGAAAGAGTTGGCGATATCCAAGTGTCCTGCTCCGGCGGGAACCCTGGCGCAACAGTAACCGGCAATCTCACGGTCTTTGCGAACGCTCCGGTTACCAACCGCGTCACAGGCACAATGTTGAGCGGCGTGACATTGGCTTACGACAACGGTTCCGGTCCGCAACCGACGGTTCCGGCCACGCTGGCTTCTTCCAGTTCCATCGCTTTCAACAATGCCTCGTTTACACTGTCGGCCGCCGGCAGCGTAACGCTACGCTTGTCTGATTTGCGCGTAAACGTCACCGCCCAGAGCACGCCGCTGACTGTGTTTATGGGCTTTAACCCGGGCAATGTGCTGTTGATGTCCAGCGCTCAGTTTGTGGTTGCATACCCGCGCCCCGGTCTCTATCTGGGCAGCTCCGGCAAGCTGATCTGCTCGGTTAGCGGGTCGCCCGCTCCCGATAACACGGGCAGTTTCACCTCGTTTCTGTCGGCCGGTACCGCGTTCAGCACCACGCGCTTGACTGAAGGCTTCGGAGACGCATTTCAGCCGGCGAACTCCTACGCCAATCTGGGCGCCGACAATGGCCACCGGTTTCTGATCGGTTATTCGAGCTTCCCCCAGGTCGCTCACCTCTACGTGCCGGACCTGGTAGCGGGGTCGGACGCTCAGCAGCCGACGGCTGGCGGCGATTTCGGGCCGCCTGCATCGGGGGGAACTTATGCCCCGGGATCGTTGCTGCTTTCCCGTGTAAAGAACGCCACAGCCACTGGGGCAGGGGGAATGGTTACGCCGGCGCCCGCAGCCGCCGTGACGTTTGACTCCGTTAGCGAGGTCCCGCTAGACAATACCGGATCGGGATACGCCGTGTATGAAGTAGTCGACGCTAACAATTCAGTCCAGGAAAGCCTTCAATTTCCCACGTTTCTAGTCCTGCCGCGCGGGAGCGTGGATGCGCCCATCGAGACTGCTGAAACCGTTTCCTTCGCCGCCGTTTCCACGGTGGGTACGACGACCTCCACGGATCCGATCCCTCGGTTCTTAGCGGTTACGCCGCAACCCGACTGCACCATCGTGGGCGATTGCCACGCGAAATATAATCCTTCTCTCTACGTCGACACCACGCCGATTCAATACACCGCGCAGGCCGGGGCCGGAAACCAGGCCCAATACTTTATCGTGAACAACCGCGGCGGCGGGGTTCTCGAGTGGACCGCGACCATTAGTTACACCAATGGAACCGGCTGGCTGAAGCTCTATCCCGACTCCGGCATCAACAACGGCACCATCCGCGTGGATGCGTTTCCCGCCAATCTGACGCCCGGGGTCTATCAGGCCGTAATTACGATCAACGCCGGCCCGATTGCGGGACAACAGACGGTACCCATCACGCTAACCGTGAACCCCGTGCCTGCTCCCGCCATCACGTCGGTCGTGAATGCCGCTAGCTTCGCGGCCGGGCCAGTTTCTCCGGGTTCGCTGGCGACGGTCATGGGCAGCGGGTTCACCGGCAAAACAATTTCTGTCACCTTTGACGGAACGCTGGCCCAGGTGCTTTTCAGCAACGGCACGCAGATCAATTTGCTCGTTCCAGCAAATCTATCCGGCAAGAGCAGTTCGCAAATGGTGGTTACGGTGGATGGTCTATCCAGCGCGCCCCAGACAGTCGCGCTTGCGCCCTTCTCGCCCGCCATTTTTGCGGGTGGCGTGCTCAATCAGGACTACAGCGTGAATTCAGCGGCCAATCCGGCGGTGCCAGGCAGCGTATTGCAGATCTTTGCTACCGGGCTTTCCGGACATGGCACGATCTCCGTCCAGATTGGCGGTCAAACCGTCGGCGCGCCCGCTTATGCTGGGCCGGCGCCGGGGCTCGCCGGAGTGCAGCAGGTGAACGTCGTCATCGAAAGCACCGGCGATTTGTCGGTTTGTGGCCTTTCGATCTGCAGTCCGACAGTAAGAGTCTACGTTAACCAACCCTGATAGGCCGGAACTTTCGCCGCTGTCTGTCCGTACTTCTTGCTGCCGATGGACTCAGCGATTACTAAACCGAAGTTATCGAACGAACTTCGGACCAAAAATAGACGCCAGCGAGTTCCAGTTGCGTCGTTCCGAGTCCTATACCCGAGCTACGAACTGCGGCTTCTGATCGGATACAGTCTATTCTTCATCGCTCTGTCCGCTGTCACGGGTCAGTTGATTCTGCATTGGCCGCGCCCCTTGCTTGGCTCGACCGATTTCCTGCTGGATTTCTGGTATTTCCTGTTTTTCAAGATTTTGTTTCTACTGGTCGTACCCGGTTTTGTGTTCTGGCGGTTGGGCTACAGGTTTCAGGACTTGATCCCGGGCGGGCTTACCCGGCGCGATTGGCTATGGTCCGCTGTTGCTTACTCGGTTGGTTTCGCCATCAATCTCGCTCACATGGACGCCATTCGCAAGGCGCATGTTCCCGGCGTGCCCTGGCGCATAGCACTCGCCGTAGCGATCGCACTTTTCAACGCGGGCATCCCCGAGGAGTTCGTATTTCGAGGCTGGATGCAGACCCGCATGGAACAGCGCTATGGACGTTTGATCGCGGTTACCGGGACGGCGCTCTTGTTCACCGCTTGGCACATCCCTTCGCGCTACTTTCTGGCTTTTGGCGAGGAAGGAAAAGCGGGCGATCTTGGGTCGGTGCTCCTGGGCACCGGCGTGCCAGTGCTGATCGTCGCCCTGATCCTGGGCGTCTTGTGGGATCGCTATCGAAGGCTCCTGCCGCTGATTGCACTCCATTGGGGCATCGATACCTTGCCGCTGATCGCCGGCCTACTCAATGCGCAAAGCTAGAACATGCTGAACTTCTCCGGACATGCGTCGCCCTCGGGCAGGCCCGGCGGCGCGGATCGTGGACCTGTGGGATCGAGTCCGAACATCTTCCCTCAGAACTACCGTAGCGGTGTCCCCCTGGCGCCAGGCCGGCGAGTACGGGAACGCGCCCTTCCCCCGCGAAGTATCAATCAATCGTTTTGCGCGATTCCAAAATCTGCTAAGTTTGGAGATCGGATGAAGTCAATCGCGACTCTAATCGCCGCCTTTCGCCGCTGGCTGAATCGTGAACCTGAGCTGGATGAGCCGGGACCCGGCGTCCGGGTGCCGCTCAGCAAAGGTCCCGGCGGCCGCAGCGCGGCGGCCGTAGTCGACCCGCCAGAGTAATGGCCGCGTCACATCCGCGGGTGCATCTTGTGCCACCGCGTAGCCTGCTCATAAGCGTGCGCGACGCGCATCGGCATTCCCTCCCGATAGAGTTGACCGGTGAAAGCGATGCTGACCGGCAGGCCCCCGTTGAATCCGCAGGGGACCACTTGCTGCGGATGACCAACAGCAGATTCGTGAATGACGCGAACAGTCCGACGCGGTTACTCCGACGCGGATAGCCCAACGCGTATAGTCCGACGCGAACGGTCCGACGCGGATATTCCAACGCGGATACTCCAACGCGGATACTCCAACGCGAATGGGGACATTGCGGGCTCATGTCCGAAATCGTCCTCTTCAACGATCGCAGCATTGTCCCCTGAGCGGTTGACCTAAATGCGCGCTATCTCGAAGCGCAACGGTAACAAATGCGCCCGTTCACTCCAGCCGCAGCCGCGCCACTACCGGAAAATGATCCGACCCATGATCTTCCCGATGCACCTGGCCGTCCTCGAGCTGTCCTGGACCCCGCACAAACACCCAGTCCAGCGACCCTACAATCGCATGAGTGCGTACTCTCCGGTCACCCAAGGCGCTGCGGTAACCGGCTTCCCGTAGCCGCGGGACGATCGGCGACCAAGGCACTTTGTTATTCAGATCGCCCGCTATCAGCACCGTGACGTCGTCCGGATATTGCTGAGCATCCTTCAGCACTTCTTCCAACTGCCGCAGGCGAAGATTCTCTGAATCCCGGCTCTCAAGATGCAAATCGTAAATTGCCAGTTTGTGTCCCGCGCTTTCGGTTTCGCTGATCAGGGCGATGCGGCCGCCGAGCCTCCGCTGAAACAGCGGCATTTTCGCCGGCAACAAACCGCCAGGTCTCCAAAACCCCGATTGGTTGGCGAACCGCAGAATCCGGGTGTGCGCCAGCGGTTGCCGGCTGAGAATGGCTTGCCCGTGATACGCCGGCTCCTTCCCCAACCCTTGGCTCAGCTCTTGAAATTCGATTCCGAAAACATAGTCGTAACCAAATTCTTCCGCCAGCGCTTTGGCCACATCCTTGCCGCCGGACCGCCGGGCATGCAGATCCACTTCCTGCAGAATACAGAGATCGGGATTGTGTCGGCGGATGGCCGCTTGGATCTTGTCGTATTCCGTGCCCCGCTCGATGTTCCAGTTCAGGATCGTAGTCTCCTTCGGAGCCGCGGACGGCTTCAGGAAACTGCCCTGGCGGATTTGGCTCATCTCGGGCGCCAGGTGCGTCACGTCGCCCGGCGACGCGAAGAACGACAGAAGGAGGCAAAGTACGACACCGGAAACCAGCGTCCAATGACGCCTCAACATGAGCATACACTTGCAGTTTAGCTTACGCGCCTCATCAGAAATGCTCCGTCAATTGAGCAAATCGTTCAATCTGGATCAGCTTGGGCGACTGCCGCACTTCTTCATGTTCCAGACGCCAGGTGTGCGGATGCGGAATGAACACGGCGTTGAGACCCACTTCCAACGCCGGATTGATATCCGACTTCGGAGAGTTGCCGATCATCCAGGCCTGCCCCGCATCGAGCTTACGCTCCTTTACCAACAGCGCGTAGGACGAAGCGTTCTTTTCCTTGACAATCTCGGCGTGACCGAAGAACACGCCCAACCCCGACCGGTCCAGCTTTAGCTTCTGCTCTTCCGGATTGCCCTTGGTAAACAACGTCAGATCGTGCCGCAAACAAAGGTACTCGAGCGTATCCTCCACGCCGGGCAGCAACTCTATCGGCTGCTGCATGATCTGTTCGGCGAACCCAAGAATAGTCTCGATGTCGCCGGCGCACACGTCGCGCTCCGCAAGATGACGGTAACACTCCGCCAGATTGCGGCTGAAATTGGCGCTGCCATAGCCGTGGACCTTGGTGTTGGCGATCTCAATCTCATCCAGCACCGCGCGAATCTGCACCGGCGTCAGGTGGGAGTGGTCCAGAAATTCGCAAAATCGATCGAAGGCGCGCTCGAAATAGATGTTGTTCTCCCACAAAGTATCGTCCGCGTCGACGATCAGCTGCTGACGGGTTGTCATATTGACGGGGGCCATTTGCCGTGTCCGTTGCGCGGCGCCAGTTCCCGCATGTGCTGGGTCTGCTTTTGGCGCGACGTGTAGCCGGGCAGGAAATCGGCAAGCCGCTTCATCCGTTCCAATTCCGACCGCGTCGAGAGCAGCACTTGGCGAAAATCGACGTCGGGCACCACCTGCGCGAGCTGAAAGCTCAACTGCGGATCGCTCAACTCCGGATTGGAAAGTCCTTCTGGCTTTTCCAACTGGATGAGATCGTTGTATCCTTCAAGCGCCCGCCGTTGCGTATCCGGAGGCAGCGGCGCAAAGTCGTCGTCGTCGAAGAACTCCACCCGGCCGCGCAAATACGGTTTCTCGTCGTCGAGTTCCAGAATTTCAAAGCGCCGCCGCCCGCCGGCCAGCAGGTCCATGCGTCCATCCGGGTAACGCCTGGTCACTTTCTCCACAGCCGCCGAACAACCCATGTTCACGATGCCCTTCTCGCCCGCGAGCACCACGCCGAATTCGCTTTGCGCCTCCAGCACGTCGCGCATCATCTCTTTATAGCGCTCCTCAAAAATATGCAACGGCAGCTGCGTGCGCGGAAAGAGCACCACCCCCAGCGGAAAAAGCGGCAAGAGCGCCTGCGGCATTGTACTATTATGGCTTCTTTGTCTGAAATCGATGCAGATCGCCGGCAGCGTGGTTCTGATTACTGGCGCCTCCCAGGGCATCGGCGCAGCCTGCGCGGCGGCTTTCCGGCGGCGCGGAGCAAAACTAGCTCTGATTGCGCGGAATGAAGAAAGACTCCGTGAAGTCGCCGGCCACGACGGCTTAGTTCTGGCGGGCGACCTGACCGACGCCGTCTTCCGCCAGCAAGCCATCGCCACAACCATCCAAACCTACGGCGCAATTGACGTTTTGATCAACAACGCCGGCGTCGGTCTCTATGTGCCCGCTTGGAGCGCTACCGATGCGCAGGTCCGCGAACTCTTCGATCTGAATTTCTTTGCGCCGTTGGCGCTTTCGCAACTGGCCATTCCCCACATGCGGCAGCGCGGACGTGGCATGCTGGTGAACGTCAGTTCTATCGCGGGAGAGATCACGCTGCCCTGGTTCACGTTGTACTCGGCATCGAAGCACGCTTTGGGTTCGCTCACCGTGGGGCTGCGCCTGGAGTTAGAGCGGGACGGGATTCGCACCATGACCGTTTGTCCCGGTTACGTCAATACGGAATTTCAGCGGCACGCGATCGCCGGCACTCCTCCTGCGTCGCTCCAGCGGCGCAGGCCGTTGTCGGTGAGCGTCGAGCAATGCGCGCAAACCATCGTTCGAGGCGTGGAGCGTGATTCCTGCATGGTAGTGACACCGCGCACCGGCTGGGCGGTGATTTGGCTGCGCCGTTTGTTCCCTGCAACGGTGGACCGGTACCTGGTTCGAATGGAGGAGCGCGCCGCGTGACCCTGAAACTGAAGCGAACTCCCGGAATTTATCTGGTGGGTTTTATGGCCAGCGGAAAGACGACCATCGGCAGCCGGCTGGCCGA
>DATFZA010000071.1:0-17706 GCA_035314765.1 Bryobacteraceae bacterium | reverse complement strand
CATGGAACGAGAAATTGTACTCTTGAGGCAGAGTCAGACATGGAAGTTCGCGGAATTCGAACACTCGCACTCATCGCGGTGGCGGCGTTGGCCGCGAACGCCCAGTCTTATGCCGAGTGTTACGCCACGTGCGCGACCATTGCCTGCGATTCGGCACAAACGCCTCCCAGTGGATGTCATCACCAGAAGTCCTCGCATGAGGACACGGGCTGTCCACAGCATCATTCCGAGTTCGCCGGTCCCGGCATGGCCAAGATCAATCTGGCGATGGCGGCGCCTGTTTTAGCGCTGCTTGCGGCCGATTCGGCGGAGGTTAGCATGCCGCCGTTGCTGCCATTACAGCCGAATCGCGGGTCGCCGCCGGGTGGCGGCATGCGCTCGATTATTTCTGTTCTTCGAATCTAGCTTCTTTTCTTGCAAATTGTTGGTTAATAGCGGTCTGGAGCACAGGCTAAAGCCTGTGCCACGAGATGCTGCTGATCCATGGGTAATTGGAAGGAAGGAAGGAATGAATCCTCGAAGAAGAACTTTTTTCAGAAGCGTTTTGGGAATAGGTGCGGGCGCGGTGGCGCTGTCCCAAGGGGCGCGTGGGCAGCAGCCGAATTCCGGCGCAGCCGTGCCGGTGATTACGCCGGACATTGCCGATCTGCCGTTCACACTGGACGGCAGCGTGAAAGTGTTTCATCTGATTGCCGAGCCGGTGAAACAGACCATCGTTCCGGGACGCGCTTTCGATCTCTGGGGCTTCAACGGAAGCGCGCCAGGACCGACGATTCAGGCGACCGAAGGGGAGCGCATCCGCATCGTCTTCGAAAACCATTTGCCGGAACCCACGGCCATACACTGGCACGGTCTCGAACTTCCTATTGAGATGGACGGCGTTCCTGGCATCGGACAGAAGCCCATAATGCCCGGCGAGCGCTTCGTGTACGAGTTTCCGCTGCAGCAGAACGGAACTTTCTTCTACCACTCCCACATGGCGATGCAAGAGATGGTGGGAATGCTGGGCGGATTTATTATTCATCCGAAGAATCCATATACGCCGCGGCTTGATAAGGACTACTTGTTCGCGCTCCAGGAATATGCCGTGCTTCCCAATAGCACGATTCCCAACAGCATGAACATGGAGTTCAACTGGCTTACGTTGAACGGCAAGGCAGGGCCGGCGTGCACGCCGCTGATCGTCAAGGAGGGTGAGCGCGTCCGCATCCGGATCGTCAATCTGGGCATGGACCATCATCCGATACATCTGCACGGATTCACGTTTTGGGAAACGGGACGCGAGGGAGCGCGACAGCCCGAGGCGATCTGGCCGCGCGGAAACACCACGCTGGTGGGCGTGGCACAGGCTAGGGACATCGAGTTCGTGGCGAACCGCGGGGGCGACTGGATGCTGCATTGCCATCTTCCGCACCACATGATGAACGGGATGTCGTCGAATGTGGGTCCCATGACCCGGCTAGGGCGGGGCATGCAGGCCGGGGCCAGCATGGACGAAGCGATGGGTATGCTGCGCGACGGCCATGCGATGTCGGAGAACAAAGCTCCGAGCCTGGGACGCGGTCTGGGAATCGGAGCGACGACGGAGATGGCGCAGGCTAACGGTCCCCTGTCTCAGAGCGAGGCCGATAAAGCAATGGCCAATATGCCCGGAATGGATCATTCGCAAATGGGCGCCAAAATGGGCGCGCAAATGGCAGGAATGAAGATGCCCGAATTACCGAAGAACGCGAGTCAGGTGCCGCTCTTTCCCCAAGATGCGTATATGGAAGGCCCCATGATGGCCATGGACAAAGAGGTGGAGAAGCCCGAGACCTTTGGATTGCCAGCGGGCTGGAGCGGATTCGCCGGCGGCATGATGACCCTGGTGCGCGTTCTGCCGCCGGACCGGTATGAAAAGATCATGGCTCTGATCGCGCAACAGAAAGCGTCAGCGCCACGGGAGAACGGCGCGAAATGATACGCATCGGTGTGCTGGCCGGGATGTATCTGCTGGTTTCCGCCGTCCACGCCCAGCAGACCCAGAAGAAGGTTTTCACATTTTACGGAACGGTGGAGCAGGTGGACGCCGCCGCAAAACAGCTCACTATCCATAGCGAACCGATTGAGGGCTGGATGGGGGAGATGAGGATGGCGTTCGGCGTGGATGACGACGCGGTGTTGCATCGCGTGAAGGCTGGAGATCGGGTGGCAGCGAAGGTTTACGAGGGCGATTTCACATTGCACGAGGTGCAGGTTGTTCCGGGTGGAAAAGCGGGGCCGGGCACTGTGAACGCGGGCAGCCTGCGACTGGAGGAACTGGAGAAGCTGGCCTTAGCGAATAACCCAACGCTGGCTCAGGCGCAATCCAACGTGCGAGTGGCGGCTGGGCTAGCCAAGCAGGCGGGTCTCTATCCGAATCCGGTGGTGGGGTATTATGGCGACGAAATTCGGGGCGGCTACTTGAACGGTGGTAAGCAGGGTGGCTTCGTCAGCCAGACGATCGTGATGGGAGGCAAGCTGGGGGCGGCGCGCCGCGTGGCGAACCTCGCCACGACCGAAGTTGAGACCAGCGGAGAAATTCAACGTCTGCGCATTCTCAACAATCTCAGGACATCGTTCTACCACGCTCTGGCAGCGCAGCGATTAGCGGATGTGAGGCGGAGTCTGGCCAAACTGGCCGCGGATGCGGCCCAGACTTCCGTGCAATTGGGCAACGTCGGTCAAGCCGACCGCCCGGACATTCTTCAGGCCGAAGTGGAGCAACAGCAGGCAAACGTAAGCTTCCGGATTGCCGAGCAAAATGTTCTGGCGGCCTGGAGACTGCTGGCGGCGGTGGCGGGAAAGCCCGATCTGCCGGTGGCCCATTTGGAAGGCGACCTGGACGCGATTCCAGATCTCAACTACGAGGAATGGGTGGCCACGGCCCTGCGCGAAAGTCCCGAAATCAGGCTGGCACAGCAAGCAGTGGAGCGCGGGGAAGCCGCTCTGGTTCAAGCGAGGAAAGCGCCGATCCCCGATTTGCAGGTAACCGGCATATTGGTTCAGAACTATGAACCGCTGGACACACCGCGGAGGTTAACTGGATTGCAAGGCGGAGCGCAGGTTGGAGTCGAATTGCCGATCTTGAATCGCAATCAAGGGAATATCGCCGCCGCGAAGGGCGAAATCGAGAGCGCCAAACAGGAACTGGCCAGAGTGAAGCTTGAATTGCAGCGGAATTTGGCGGCGATGTTCCAGGAGTACACGGCCGCCCGGCTGGTCGTACAAGAGTACAAGTCAGAGATGTTGCCGCGCGCGGAGCAGGCGTACCGTCTTTATCAGACAAATTACCAACGAATGGCGGGCGCATATCCGCAGGTGCTGATCTCCCAGCGAACGCTGTTTCAACTGGAAGCGGAGTATGTGCAAGCGCTCGAAAATACCTGGCAGAGTGCCTTGTCGATTCGCGGCTTTGGATTGATGGATGGGCTTTCCGCGCCAGTTGCGCCAATGGCCAGCGGTGGTGCTGCAAGTGGAGTGTATACGCCGCGGGCGGGAGCGGTGCGGTAGGAAGCTGATTTGTCTTGCAGAATTTAGATACACGCGGGAGCTGTTGATTTGGAGGAGGCGCGGCCTGGGGGTCGCCCGCGGGCGAGGCGCCTGGCTACCAGCCTGGCTACCAGCCTGCCCCACACGGTCATTTTTCCGGCATTTGAAATCGATAGCCTACCCACGGCTCGGTCAAAATATAGCGCGGCTTGCCGGGCTCGGGCTCGATTTTCTTGCGCAGTTGATTGACAAATACGCGCAGGTATTCCAATTCGCCGCCATAATCAGGGCCCCACACCGCTTGCAGTAGCTTGGCGTGCGGAACGGGGACGTTCGCGTTGGAAATCAAGTAGTAGAGGAGATCGAACTCCTTGGGAGTGAGCCGGATCGCCTTTCCATGTACGATGACGCGGCGGGTGGAGAGATTGATTTCAATGCCGTCGAGATTAATGCTATGCGTCGGGGATTCCGTGGAAACCGGAAGCCGCCGCAGGGCTGCCCGGATGCGGGCCAGCAGTTCATTGGTGTTGAACGGTTTGGTGACATAGTCGTCGGCGCCGGCGTCCAGCGACTGCACTTTGTCGGTTTCTGAGTCACGCACGGTCAACATAATAATGGCGACATCGGAAGTCGCGCGAATGGTGCGACAGGTCTCGAGCCCGCCCATGCCCGGCATGTTCAGATCGAGCAGAATGAGGTCCGGCCGGTCCTGGCGGAGTTTCTCGAGCGCCTCTTCGCCGCTGCGGGCGTCGCTGACGACATAGCCATTGGCGCCCAGCGTGACGCGCAACACTCGCCGGATTTGGGGTTCGTCGTCGACGATAAGAATGCGTGCGTTGGTCATGTGATGGGAAGGGTGAAGGAGAAGCGGGCGCCTTTGCCCTGGGTCGATCCAGGTGTCGATCCAGGCGTTGATCCAAGTGTAGCTGGCGCTGAGTCCACCCAAATCTCGCCACCGTGGGCCTGGATGATTTTCTGAGCGATGGACAATCCCATTCCGGTGCCAGGAATGCGTTCGCGGGCTGTGCGCCCCCGATAGAATTTCTCGAAAATGCGCGTCCTCTCGTGTTCCGGCACGCCGGTTCCGTGATCGGTCACGGTGACCAGCGCGTTGCCGTCTTGCCGGTTGACCGCTATTTCAAGCGCGCTATCCGGCGGAGAATACTTGGCGGCGTTGTCGAGGAGCTGCTGCACGGTGATGGAGATGAGTTCGGGGTCGGCCGGCACCGGGCCCAACTGGGGATCGATGGTTACCTTGACCGGGCGCCCGTCCAGCCGGGAGCGGATCTGTTCCAGGGCTGGATTCACGAGCGCTTCCGGCGAGAGCGGTTGTTTGTTCAGTTTGAGCTGGCCGGCTTCAATCTTGGCCATCTGAATGGCTTCTGTGACCATGCCATTCAAACGGTCCGTCTCCTCTTCCATGACGGTGAGCAATTCCCGCTGAGCGGCTGTATTGGTACCGTCCTGGAGCAGGGCCGAGGCCGCAGCCTTGATGGAGGTCAGCGGCGTCTTAAAATCGTGCGCCAAAGCATCCAGCAGAGTGGATTTCAACTCCTCATTCTGGCGGGCTGCGTCGGCGCGGAGGGCGGCCGTCTGAGCGGCTTCCCGTTCCAACGCGATTGCCAGCAGATTGGCCACCGCCTGGGCCGCCGCTTCTGAAATTGCGCCGCCGACCATCTCCAGGCTACCGGCCACGTGTCCGCCCAAGGTCACCGGAACGAGAAAGCGGCCCTGGGCGGCGTCATGGGCGAAGGTTCCCTGCATGGCGGTGTCTTTGAGCACGGAGTCGGACGAACCGAGGTTTTCGGCGCCAGCGCGGAAAACCTGACCGGACCGGCGGTCGAAGAAAGCGACCGCGCCGGCGCCGAAAGATTGGACCAGCCGGTAGGGGACTTCGCCGGCCAGCCCGCGGTCGGCGCCGCCCAGCAGCATCGCCCGGCTCAAGTCGTAAAGGCGTTCCATCTCCTGCTGCCGCTGGAGCGCTTGGTCGGCCTGTTGTTTGGCGCTGGCGGACAATTTGCTGGCGACGATGGCGGTCACCAGAAAAGCGGCGAGTGCCACCCAATTCTGCGGATCCGCGATGGTGAAGGCGCCGATGGGAGGCAGGAAGAAGTAATTGAAGCAGAGCATGGCGGCCACGGCCATGACGGAAGCCACCGCCAAGCCCCACCAGGTGGCGACCGCCATGATCGCCAGAACCAGGGTCAGAGCGACGGTTGTGGAATTGACATGAAGATAGCGAAAATAGAGCAGCGTGATTAGCGCTACAATAGCCAGACTGGCGGGACCGCGAACGGCCCATTCCAGAAAGCGTACTTGCATGAGAAGCCTTCTCTATTCTAGGCGGGAGAAAAATGCCACTGGCGCACTAGCCCCAAGGCGTTGCACAATGGCATGATAGGTTCTACGACAATGCCGGAAACCAAATACCAGATCCAAGTAGCCGCCGACGCGCCGGCCATCTTTCGGGCCTCGGCCGAGGAATTTGTCCGCTGCGCCAAACAGGCGATAGCCGCTCGCGGCAAGTTTCGGGTCGCCCTGTCGGGGGGATCCACGCCCAAAGGCCTCTACGGCCTCCTGGCGAGCGATGAGTTCCGGGCGCAGGTGGCCTGGGACAAGGTTTTCTTCTTCTGGGGCGATGAGAGGAATTGCCCGCCCGACGATGGCGATAGCAACTACCGCATGGCGAATGAAGCGATGCTGAGCAAGTTGCCGCTGGCGAGCAGCCAGGTGTTCCGCATCAAGGGAGAGATTGATGCCGGGTTGGCCGCGGCGGAGTACGAACAAGCGCTCAAGAGTCATTTCCAAATCGCCGACGGCCAGTTTCCGTCGTTCGATCTGGTACTACTAGGGATGGGCCCCGACGGGCACTGCGCTTCGCTTTTTCCGGGAACTAAGGCGCTGGACGAAACCCGCCGATTGGTAGTATCGAACTGGGTGGGTAAGTTCTACACCCAGCGAGTGACCATGACGGCCCCAGTGCTCACCAACGCGCAACGCATTTTATTTCTGGTTAACGGCGCCGACAAGGCCCAGCCGTTGAAAGGGGTCCTCGAAGGGCCCTATGAACCAGAACAGCTTCCTTCGCAACTCATTCTGTCCGCGGCGGCCAAGATCCTTTGGCTAGTGGATACGACCGCCGCAAAGTTATTGTCTATCACGAAAGAGGAACACGCATGACCGCTACCACAACCACATCGCAAATCGAGCACTACCTCGGCGATAAGGCGCAGACCTTGTTGCAATTCAACAAACCGAAAATCTCCAAGGATCGGCTGCACCTGCCCGGGCCCGACTTTATTGACCGCGTCTACAGCCAAACCGACCGCAGCAATCGCGTGCTGAACAATCTGCACCGCATGTTCAGTCACGGCCGGCTGGCGCACACCGGATATTTGTCGATCCTGCCGGTGGATCAAGGCATCGAGCACTCGGCCGGGGCAAGTTTTGCCAAGAATCCGGATTATTTCGATGGCGAAAACATCGTGAAACTGGCCTATGAAGGCGGATGCAACGCGGTAGCCTCGACGTTCGGCGTCTTGGGGTCGTGCGCGCGCAAGTGGGCGCACAAGATTCCGTTCATGGTGAAGATCAACCACAACGAACTGCTCACCTATCCCAACCAAGCCGACCAGATCATGTACGGAACGGTGAAGCAGATATGCGACATGGGCGCGGCGGCCGTGGGCGCGACCATTTATTTCGGTTCCATAGAGAGTTCCAAGGAAATCGTGGATGTGGCCAAGATGTTTGCCGTGGCTCACGAGCACGGGCTGGCGACGGTTCTGTGGTGCTATCTGCGGAATCCGGCGTTCAAGAAAGACAAAGATTACCACCTGGCGGCCGATCTCACCGGTCAGGCGAATCATTTGGGTGTGACCATCCAAGCCGACATCATCAAGCAGAAGCTGCCGGAAAATAACGGCGGGTATAAAGCGATCCAGTCGGGCGATTCCAGCTACGGGAAACTCGACGAGCGCATCTACACCGAATTGAGCAGCGATCATCCCATCGATCTCTGCCGTTACCAGTTAGCCAACTGCTACATGGGCCGGGCGGGACTGATCAACAGCGGCGGCGCTTCCGGAGCGCACGACTTCTCAGAAGCCGTGACCACGGCGGTGATCAATAAACGCGCCGGCGGGACGGGGCTGATCTCGGGCCGCAAGGCGTTCCAGCGCCCGCTGGCCGACGGCATTCATTTGCTCAACTCCATCCAGGATGTCTATCTGAGCCAAGACATCACGGTAGCGTAGTCTTGAGCGGGCCGGGCGCTGACGCCCGGCCCACAAAATTCCAAGGAGATTCCATGGCCAACAAGAAGGTAGTTTTCCTGTTTGACGTCGATAACACGCTGCTGCTCCACGATCAGGTCACCGCGGATCTCCGCAAGCACCTGGAAACGACAGTGGGTCCCGAGCACTCCAAGCGCTACTGGGAGTACTTTGAGCAGATCCGCAATGAATTGGGCTATGCCGACTACCTGGGTGCATTGCAGCGCTACAGGCTGGAATATCCGCGCGACCCGCACATGTTGGCGCCGTCATTCTTCCTGCTTTCCTATCCGTTTGCCAATCGTTTGTTTCCGGGTTCGATTGACGCCGTCCGGCACGTGCAGCAATTTGGCACGGCGGTGGTCCTCTCGGATGGAGACGTGGTCTTTCAGCCGCGGAAAATCAGCCGCGCCGGGCTGTATGAAGTGTTCAACGGCAACGTGCTGATCTACGTCCACAAGGAGAAAGAACTCGACGACGTGGAGACTCGTTACCCGGCCGAGCACTACGTGATGTTCGACGACAAATTGCGCATATTGGACGCGATGAAGAAGATCTGGAACGGCAAGCTGACGACGGTGTTTGTGCGCCAGGGGCACTACGCGCACGATCCCAAGGCGATCGCCGGGTTCCCGCCCGCCGATATCACGCTGGAAAGTATCGGCAATGCGCTGGATTTCAGTATGCAGGATCTGGTGGACGCCGGGCAGCCGCGGGCTTCGTCGTCGGCGGTGTAGGGCAACGTTAGCTTTGCGGCGAAGTGGTCGCGACCGAGTTGCGGATAGTGCGCTAGGGCGCTTTGACGACGCAGAATATGTCCCAGGAAGATCGACGAACTCGGCGGGGATGACCGTGGTGTCGGTCTCTACGTGGAGTTCGTCGCGGCTTGCGTGAAAGCTTAACGCGATCGGGGCCTGCAAACGTATGCAGGAGATCTCAGACATTTTTCAATCGGCGTGATCCGCATGTCGAAAGCCTCCGATCCGCTAAGCTAAACATGGCGTCAGAAGTACTTGCGCATCCGCTCCCTCACGGTCGCGGTTCGGTTACGGAGCCGCGCGCCTCAGCAAGCGGCCACTCGCTGGTACTTTTGACGCCATGTTTAGCTATGCTTGGCGGACGACACTAGTGGAAAGCCTCAAGGGGTGCATTGAGGACCTGCGACGCGGAGTTGCCGCCCGGACTTCAACGCTGCAGGGCATTCAACAAATACTGGTACGGGTTAATCGCCGTGCCTTTCCACCAACGCTTTTCACCATCTAGTTGGTGTATCTCAAAGTGAAGATGCGGAGCAGACGGGTTGGCATTGCCTGTGCTGCCTACGAACCCGATCACGTCACCGCGGTGCACGATCAACCCTTCGGCAATCCCGTCCGCGTAACGATCCAGATGAGCGTAGTAATAGCAATATTCCTCAGAAGGGTCAAACTGGTAAATGGTGTTTCCGCCCGGCTTGCTCAAAAACAGCTTCACGATTTTTCCATCATTCACCGCGAGGACGGGCGTTCCGCGCGGCGCCATGATATCCGTTGCTTCATGCTTTTTTCCGCCCTCGCCATGGACCTCATCGAACGTATCATGTAAGTCCGACGCCGACAGACCTTGTAGAGGCAAAGAGAGATGGAGTGGGGCATCCGAAGAAAGACTCTCACTAGTTGGCGCAGCCGCCACTGCCGGCGGACTGTCTCGCTCGATTTTTCCGTGGGGCGCCTGTGCCGGCCGAGGCTCCTGCACAAATAGCGTTGGCTTGCTTTGGCGGCCAAAGTAGAAGCCAATCGCGCTGGAGATTACGATGATCGCAAGCAGCCCCAGAATTTGACGAAACACCGACA
Organism: Bryobacteraceae bacterium; assembly: GCA_035314765.1. Classification (GTDB taxonomy): domain Bacteria; phylum Acidobacteriota; class Terriglobia; order Bryobacterales; family Bryobacteraceae; genus DATFZA01. The sequence continues at coordinate 8,090 of DATFZA010000071.1, read as the reverse complement.
TCGGGAACTATTCCTTAAAGTGAACCGGCGTTCCCTGTACCACCATCTTGGCCAGTTCCATCGCATCCCAGTTTGTTAGGCGCACACAACCGTGCGATTGAGTGTGCCCGATAGCGGAAGGATCAGGCGTGCCGTGCATCCCATAATTTTCTTTGGAAATCCCGATCCACACCACTCCCACTGGATTCCTGGGTCCGGGTGCGATTTTTGCTTTGGCCTGCGCCGAGTCAGCGTCCCAGAAGAGTTCCGGATTGTAGAAAAAGAATGGATTGTGAATGATCGTGATAACTTTCCAATCGCCAATCGGGAGGGGATCGTGTTCGCTGCCGGTGGTGGTGGGATATTGCGCGATTACCTTTCCCGTCCCGTCGAGCGCGGTTACGGTTCCCAGTGACTTGCTTACCACGACTGAGGCCGCCTTCGCGTTTATTGGCGTGTTAACGTTCGGCACCATGATTTCCGTGCCCGGTTGATCGAATTGCGTATTCAAATTTAACTTGTGTAGTAATTGCGGGTTCGAGTGGAACCGCTCACCAAGTTCCTCATCGACCGATTGGTAACCGAGCTTCGGCAACTTAGCCTGTTCCATCATGTCCGGGGGAATCTTCTCAAAAGGTCCCGCCAGGTCTTCTGTCGTGATGCGATAAGGAACCATGGCCGGGCCAGGGTCCGCATTGAGAGCCTTCCAGGTCGCCTGATCCACAATGCCGCTGGGAGAAATTACGCGTGAGTTTTGGAATCCAATGACCGAGCGGCGAAAATTTATCCCAGGCGCGCCGTCGATCTCGCCGACCGAGAAATTCGCCCGGCTCAATAGGATCTGAGCCCGTATCACGGCTGCGCCAATAGACTTCTCAGAGACTGGCCTGGTGAGACTGGCGTTGTTGATGGCGTCAGCATCTAAGAGGTTTTTCTGGTGCACGGCGGAATGCTGCTTGGGCTTTGGCTGGTCCGAAGTCGCGGCAGTAATGCCTTGACACAAAAACAAGCTGAACGAAAGCATGACAGCGGATAGCATAAACAATCACCTCACACTATAGAGGAGGCGCTGACGACAACGTTTCGGGCGCCGGAAAGTGACTGCGTCCCCAGACGCCGGTGGCTGTCGCGGCCGGGGATCCGGATATTCGAGAGACGATCCGCGTTAACGCCGCCGCCTTCACCGCCTATACCAAGCGAGGTTGCGTCGTCTTATTATGTGATACGCAACCAGAAGGAGCACGGCCCCAACCACTGCCACTAAGAGGCTGTAGATATTCAAGCCCGTCACTCCGGAAGCGCCGAATCGGTTGAAGAGGAACCCGCCGACTACAGCGCCGACGATCCCCAAGACAATGTCGAGAACAACGCCTTCGCCGGTTTTGTTGACGAGTTTGCTGCCAATGAAACCCGCTAGCAGGCCCAGGACAATCCACGCGAAAATTGACATATCATGTTCTCCTATCGTTCTTAGCCGGTCCTGACAACGCCGATATCTACACCAGGCAATGAAGGGGCTCTGACGTCCTACAAGCCAAGCAGACCGAGGTCTAACGCGAGCGACATCTTCGATGCCAAACCTGTTGGCTTGGCATGGATGCTAAACAGACAAAAGCCGGTCGAAGAACGATCGGTACCGGCGGAGGGCGACGCGAAGATCTTCCGTGGAAACGTTGTCGGTCTTGTCCCATTCCGCCTCCAACTTCTGACGCTCGGTGGCAAAGACTTCCGCCAGCCGTTTGATCGCGCCGGCCACGAGCTCGTCAGCCTGCTCCACGGCTCTTCGAGGCTCATCGACGAAGCCGATCTGAATCTTCTCCCAGCGGGCGCGAAAGTCCTGCGTGTCGTTCTGTGCAAACAACGGTAAGTTAGGTTCTTGCGCTGCTTTGGCCGTCGCCAGCCCGGAATTGCCGGGTGTGTGGTTAGCGGCAACCAACTCAGCCAGCTGATTATCGCCGCGCTCTTCGCGTATCTCGAGTACTTGTGGTGTCATTTTGCTACCTCCTCAGGTTTCTCTACAGTCTGGTCCAAAAGATCTTCAAACAAGGCGCGATAACTTACCATGGCTTTACGGAGATCCTCCGTGCTATCTTGACCTTGATTGTCTCGAAGGGCTATCTCGTGAGCGATACGGTAGTGTTCTACGACGCGAGGATGATCCACCGAGAGATCAATGGCATTTTGATCAAAGTCGCCCACCGGGTAACCGCGGCGTTGCATTACGTCCTGGACTAGCGTATCGGCATGGTTCACGGCCGCCCTAGGATCGTCCACGAATCGAGACTGCTCCCGGAGCCAATCTGTGTGGTACCTGGAGCGATCCTCGGCCTTGAGAGGCTGAATATTAAACTTGGCGACCCGCTTCACCCGTTTCTGGAGTTCCGACTCCGCATGCCCGCGATCTCGATGTTCGCCGATGGCTTTGTCGTATTCGGGCCCAAATTTGGAACGTAGGTTCTGCGTCCGCCTTTTCCGCATGTACATCCACAGCGAAATGCCAATCGCCAAAACGAGGCATACGATGAGGATCGGTATGACCGGATTGAGGGTTGTTATATTCATTGTTCCGTTTCCTCCAATTGCAATTCACATGGAAACCGTGAGACTACGTGTCTTAGACTGGCAGGTGTAGGTCCAAATGGTCACCGGTGGTGGACGACCAGACTTGGATTGCCAACATCCTTGAGTACAGCCAGACATGCGTACGCGGCCAGGGGCAGCTAGGAGAGCTTGGAGCCCAGTCAGAGCGTTCACCGGCTGTAACCATATCCGGTCACATGACCATATATGGTTGGTGTATCGCGGCTCATTACAAAGAGTCGTCGGCTCGGCGATTGCATTTGGCGCAGCCAGCCGCTATCCGTCGACGGCGTTAGTGAAGTTGAGCCGGAAGTACTCGATCAACCCTGAAGATGAAGTTTCGGAGGTACTCCGTCGTAACCTGTTTCGCATGAGGCACCGGGGCGCACAGGAGGAAGTATGAAAACCAGCGAGTTCGCGATGGGGATGGGGACACAGCGGGCTCGATTCCGAACTCCTTCGATCAAAATTATCGTAGCTGTGTCATGGTTGGGGGCACGTTTTCGAGAGTGCAACTGATTATCAATCGGCCTTGGGCGGCTTGCAGAGTTAGGAACGCGGGCGTGCCGGAACGATCGTGGTGGAAGCCAGCTTGGTCCTTTCCGCCCGGACAATGAACCTGCTGGGAGCCGGGCCAACGAAGTAGAACGGATAGCAGGTGACCAGGGTGAGAATCTCTTTCCTGCTGGGAGCCAACACCGCGACATCCGAGGGGGCCACTATCTTGGTGGAAACGACGCGATAGCGGTATTCACCTTTCAACGTGGTCATGGTAATGATGTCGTTCTCCCGTATGTTTCGCAACGGCCGGAAAAACGTGTCGCGGTGGCCGGAGACGCCTATGTTTCCGGGTTCGCCAGGCAATGCCGTGCCAAGAATGTGGCCCGCCGCGCGACGGAGTGTGGTTGTGCCAGTTCCCTGCGCAACCATCACGGAAAGCTGCAGGCGAGGAATGTCAATACGACCAATCAGGGAGCCTTCCCCGGAGGGAGGAAAATGTTTCTGCGATGCGCCCGGCAGCAAATGCTCCGTCAGCAAATGCTCCAATCGACGATGCTCTCTTCTCTGAAAAATCCAGGAGTCCGTTGCGACGAACCCGCAGTACAAGAACAGCGAGACAGCGCCAGCCAGCAGAAGGCGCTGACTCCATCGCAAAATCCCAAGCATCTGCTGGCGGGGAATCACGATTTTCATTTGGCGCCCTCGCCGGCGATGTAGCCGTTACGGGTGCGTACGACAAGCCGGCCCTGGCCCGTCGCGTGGGCAACCACCTTAATGGTCCGAAAGCCGCCAGGCTGTGCCGGCCGGCTGGGAACATAGCCAAGGGCATATTGATGACGGATATCGCGCGCGATCCGCTCACAGATCGCGACCACTTCCTTGAGTTCGTTGGGGAAAAAAGCTTCGCCTCCGGTTGCTTGCGCCAAGCGTTTCAGCACCGCGGGGTTGCGGTCCGGGTCGCCTTCGTCAAAAATGCCAATGGTGTAAATCAGGACACTGGAGCGCTCGGCCATCTTTAGCACCGCGTCCAGTTTGTGTGTGCTGGCATTGTCTCCGCCATCGCTAACGACGATCAGCACTTTTTTGTCTCGAGTGCCTGAACGCAACTGCTCCCGCGCCCTCACCACCGCGTCGTAAAGCGCGGTCATGCCGATGGCCGGGGAGTGGGAGATGGCGCTGGCCAGTTCGTCGGGACGATTGGTGACCTGAATGCCAGCCGGCAGTCCCATGGTCACGTGTTCGTTGAAATTGACCACGAACATCTCGTCGTCAGTACTGCTGAATTGTATGAAGGTGCGGGCCGCCGCCACCACGTCGGCCAGCTTGTGGCGCATGCTTCCACTGTGGTCGACGACCAGGCCAACGGTTACCGGAAGGTCTTCGTGCCGGAACAACTGGATGGATTGCCGAACGCCGTCTTCGTAAACTTCAAAGTCCTGCGCGCGCAAATCCGAAACGAAATGGCCTTTTCGGTCGCTTACAGTGGCATTCAAGACCACCAGATCGACGTTCACGGAAACCAGAAACGGCTGCTGCCGATCGGGCAGAGGTGAGGGAGCCTGAGCCTGCCCCCCGAGACCGATCAGCAGCGCCAAGACAGTCCTATGCATGGCCATAAACCTCAAATGAGGCGATTTCTCGCCACCGGGCTTCCCAAATCCTGGTGGGCATTTCGGCCGCCGTCTTTTTTGCCATCGCTTCCGTGAGGCTTTCAGGAACTGGCCAAGGACCCTGTTTGCCAGTCCGTTCGCGGTCAGGCGCGGAGCATCGCTGCCCCGCGCTTTAATAGGAACAGTTAGACCTTAACCGCGATGCGTTTGCGAATTACCAGCAGGGCGAAGCTTCCACCCAGGGCGAGTAGTCCGCAGAGCGCCAACAAAGGCGTTTCGCTGGCGGTGGCCGGCAGGGTCCGATCCGCGGTATCGGGCGTTGCCGCCACTTGCGTCTCGGTGGCGGGCGGCGGCGTCACTACTTGCGCCACTTCGACTTCTTCTCCCGTGGGCTGGACCGCCATGACCGGAGCATGTTTGAGTTCCACCACTACCGGCTCATCCGCCGACTTGACCGGCACAGACACTTCCAGTGGAAATTCGGCCGGAGTGAACAGGACCGGTACGTTGCCAGCCTGCGCCAGTGCCATCGCCCTGGCCTTGGGATAAACAAATTCCTCGCCCGAGGTTCTGCCTGGATAGAACCAAGCCCGCAGAGCTTCCGGTTCGCCGGCCGGCCTCTCGGTAAAGGTCACCACAGTCTTGTCGGTTGCTTTCAGGCGATAGTTCGGAATGGCTAGAATCGTAGCGTAGATGATCGATTCATCCTTGTTGAAAATCTGTACGATATGCCGGTCCGATTGCGAATCCAGAATTTTGAACACGTACGTGCCTGCGGGCAACACGGCAAAACCCTGCAAATGGACTCCAGGAATCTCCACGGGGCCGCTAAAGGTCACTTCGGTTTTTCTGTCCCACTCGTCCGCCCGCGCGGTTGGCAAGAACATGGTTGCCACGAGCGCCATCGAAAACATTGTTATTGCGGTTCCAAAAACTTTCATTTTTGCATTACTCCTTGGTTGTATTGCTGCGTGAGAACTGTTCTTTTTGCTCTCGCGTGGCAGTCACAAGGGCACTCGGGGGCCCGTTGGTGGGTAACGTTGCCGTTGTGAGGGAAATGCCTCGGCAACATTGCCTCGGGTCAATGGCCTACAGGTCTGCAAGCTGTGCTGTTGCGATGCAAACTGACCGTAAGAGGTCACGGTGACCGAATGCGGTCAAAGCGGCGGTCAGGCGAAGCGCGATTGACGGGTAACCGTGTGGCTCTTGGCGTGCTCATCCTTGGATGCGCCGCATCTACCTTCGCGGACTGCGAGTCACTGGCGTTTTCAGTCAGGTTTCAGCGGTCTGCGGTAGTTGTGCATGGAATCGGAGGAGGTCGGAGGAAGCGGCTGTGGGGCCCGCCTGAGATGCCTTTCTGAGCAGAACAGGCGGTTCCCGCAGGGCTTCACAGCCCTGCTAATCGGCGCGCAGGTAGACATACAACAAGGAAGTGGAGAGACAATCATGGATAAACTTTCAACGTTGAGCGCAACATTGAGCGCAAACCAGCTAATTCTGATCGGTGCTGTCGTCGTGGTTCTCGTTTTGGGCATTGTGGCGTTCGTCGCGCTGCGAAAGCGCCGTACTGGAAAATTACGGACTAAGTTCGGCGACGCCGAATATGGCCGCGCCCTGGCGAAAGATGGCAACCGGCGGGATGCGGAAGCCAGGCTGGACGATCGCACGCAACGGGTCGAGGGACTGAATGTCCGGCCGCTCGCGCCAGCCGATCGCACGCGCTTCACGGAGACTTGGCGGGGCGTCCAGTCGCGCTTCGTCGACGGCCCGGCCGGCGCCGTGGCGGAAGCGGATCAACTGCTAGGAGATGTGATGTCCGCGCGAGGCTACCCGGTAAGTAACTTTGAACAGCGGGCGGCGGATATCTCCGTGGGACATCCCGTGGTGCTCGAAAATTACCGGGCCGCTCACGATATTGCGCTTCGCCAGACGCAAGGCCAAGCCAGCACCGAAGAGTTACGCCAGGCAATGATCCATTACCGGACGCTTTTTGAGGATCTCGTCGGCGAGCCGGAGATGACTATGGCGAAGCCCGCTTAATTTCCGGCGATAAGCCAAAAACCAGCTCGCGGCTACAAGCTTGCTGCGGCCACGCAATTTGGCCGCGGCAAGCAATTTTTCATTTCCTATGCCCCACCCGCGGTTCGCGGCCGTGCTGCGCCTTGTATCGCGAGTTCCCACAGTGACCATGCCTCGTCAGTTTGACCATATAGCGTTATTACTCGGAGGAATTTTGAGCACAGGCCGTGCATGTTTGAGCGTCTGGGCGCTGGTAACGCGGGAATATGTCTTCGGTCCTTCTAGTGCTCCCAGAAGCAGTGAGGACAAATAAGATGAGAGCTTTCAGAACGTGCTCGTTTTTGCTGTTGGTTGTGGCTGCGGGGACCCTCGTTGGGTGCGCAACGACGTCCACCAAGTCAGCCGATATTTCCCCCCAGATCCGGAAGTCGCTGGATCAGGCCGGCTTCAAGGATGTTTCGGTAACTCAGGATCGCGACAAGGGCGTCGTGACCTTGGGCGGCCACGTCGCGGCAGACGCCGACAAGTCGCAAGCCGAGACGATAGCGAAGTCCACCGCGGGGTCCGAAGTCGTGGCTAATCAGATTGCAGTGATTCCGGTGGGCGGCGAGAGCGATGCGAAGAAGATGAACTCGGACCTGGACAAGGGTATTGGGGCAAACCTGGACGCGGCTCTCATCCAAGTGAAAATCCAAGACGGCGTAAAATATGACGTCAAGAATGGAGTCGTCACATTGACTGGCGAGGTCAACTCCGAATCGACACGCGCTCAAGCAGCGACGGTAGCCTCCACCGTTCCGAACGTGCAGCAGGTCGTGAACGAGTTGCAGGTGAAAGGGCAAAAAGCCACCTCGTCGAACTAGCGCGACGTCGAACTACCGCGGTGCGCAGTTGGAAAGATCCGGGGCTTCGCTATGACAAAGACCGAACGAAACGCTTCGGAGTAGAGAACAACCGGATTGAAGGGGAAGATGGAATCGGGATGGAGCGAACCGGTGGCGTGAAGTCCGAGCGGCCTGGCGCCGCTTGGATTTCGGGCAGATGGTACCTGCGCCGAAGTAGGTCCCAACCCGCTTGAGCCCCGGCGTGAGTTAGGGACGTCGAGGAGTTGTAGAGTTCGCATCTCAGGATATGGCTGGCTGGGCCGCAATGGTCCGGGAGTATCCACGACCATCCAAACGCGGACTGGGCATAACCGCGGAATTGCAATGAATGAAAGTTGTGACCAAGCGCGGTCAACTGGCCGCCCGCGGTCAGATCTCAGAAAGCTGTAAGATGCGCGAGCGAGGGAAAACAAGCTTCGTGGCCTGCCAAGCATTGGACGACGAATTGCTGTTCGGTCCATGAGGAGTAACCCATGCCTTTGATAAACATTGTGATCGCATTGATCGTTGTCGGAAT
>DATFZA010000070.1:0-12971 GCA_035314765.1 Bryobacteraceae bacterium | reverse complement strand
GTTGATGGTTTGTTCGCTCGCCGGAATTCTGACGGCGGTGCTGCATCGTCCGCCTCCGGCGCCGACCGTCAACGTCAGTTCGCGCGAAACGGCCTTGCTCTCGGGCTGCGTCGTCGAACCTTCTATCTTCTATGCCGGCCGCGATCAATTCACGCTGGAACTGGCGCCCGGCGCGTCGGCTCGCGTGACGCTGGCGATGAAAGACGGCGAAGCGCCGCCGGATTTGATGTACGGCCAGGCGCTTGAATTCGAAGCCCGGCTGCGTTCGATTCGCAATTTCCACAATCCGGGCGCGTTCGATTTTGTGAATTATTCGGCGCGCCGGAAGATCTACTGGACTGCCTCAGTCAGTCCGGGCGCGGAGATCAAGCGGCTGCCGGGCCGTTGCGGTTCGCTCTTCTGGAAAGCGATCTTCGACCTAAGGAGCGCCGCCTTGCGCCGGATCGACCAGCTCTATGCAGGCAACGAATATGCCGACGGCATGATGCAGGCGATCCTGATTGGTGAGACCACCAAGATTGACAAAGTCTGGACGGAACATTTCAGGCGCACCGGAACTTTTCACGCGTTGGTAATTTCCGGCTTGCATATCACTGTGATTGCTGGCTTCCTGCTGCTCCTCTTGCGGGTCTGTTTTGTGCCGGAGATCCCTGCTCTGGCGGCGACCGCGGTGGTGGCGTGGCTTTATGCGCTGGTTACGGGATGTAATGCGCCGGTGGTTCGCGCTTCGGCTGCCTTTACGGTATTTCTGATTGGGCGGTACTTTTACCGGCGCGGGAGACTGCTGAATCTGCTGGCCGCAGTGGCGATCGGTTATCTGCTCTACGATCCAAGCCAGTTGTTCGAAGCGAGCTTCCAACTCTCCTTTCTCTCGGTCGCGGCGCTCGGTACGCTGGCGATTCCGATTCTTGAGCGCACGTCGGGACCGTTTGTGCAGGGCTTGCGTAACTTGAGCGAGATCCGTCGCGACCCGCGAATGGTCCCGCGCGTGGCTGCGTTCCGGCTGGAGTTGCGATTACTGGCCGAGACGTTGTGGCACTATATTTCGCTACCCAAGGAGTGGATTCTTGCTGGCGTGGGGCTAGCTTGCCGGATCGCGTTCTATGCTTACGAGACGGTAGTTCTGTCCACCGCCATCCAGATCGGAGTGGCGTTACCCATGGCGATCTATTTCCATCGGGTATCGTTTACCGGCTTTTCGGCCAACGTGTTCATTGTCCCGCTGTTGACGCTGGCCGTTCCCGTGGGCTTTGTGGCCATTTTCACCAATTGGAGCCTTCCCGCCAGGCTTGCCGAACTGCTTCTGTCGTTGTCTGAGAAGATCGCCACCTGGCACGTTCGGTTTGAGCCCGATTGGCGGGTTCCCGATCCGCCCATCTGGCTCTGTCTGGCCTTTGCCGCCGCGCTGGCTGCGCTGGCCCTAGTAATGGGGCGGTCGCGCTGGCTGAGCTGGCCGGCCACGATCGCGGTGCTCGTATTGTTCGGCCTGGTCTATTGGAGCCCCTTTCCACCTGAAGTTCAGCCCCGAGTCTTGGAGTTAACGGCCATCGATGTGGGCCAGGGCGACAGCTTGTTTCTGGCGTTTCCCGACGGCAAGCTCCTGCTGATCGATGGAGGCGGAATTCTGTCCTACGGGCGCAAGACGAAGCCCAAGCTCGACATCGGCGAAGACGTGGTTTCGGCCTACCTCTGGACACGCGGGATATCACACCTGGACGTGATCGCGTGCAGTCATATGCACGACGATCACGTAGGCGGCGTGCCTGCCCTGATCGACAACTTTCATCCGCGCGAACTATGGACGGGAGCGACGCAGGACTCCGAGGAGCGGCGGGTGATTGAAGACAAGGCCCGGCGCCACGGGAGCAGGATAATTTCCATGACGGCCGGCCGGAACTTTTCTTACGGTGGAACGCAGATTGAGGTACTGTCGCCACCAGCGGACTACGAACCCGGGCCGGAGGCGAAGAACAACGATTCCCTGGTGTTGCGCGTAACCTATGGCAAGCGCGTGTTGCTGCTTACCGGCGACATGGAAAAGGAAATGGAGTTCCGCCTGATCGGCGACGACCGCAAGCTGCAAAGCGACGTCCTCAAGGTGGGCCATCATGGAAGCAGGACGTCGAGCACGGACGTGTTTCTGGACGCGGTCACGCCGGCCTTTGCGATCATTTCCGATGGATTTGAAAACAGCTTCGGCCACCCGCACCGGGACGTACTGGCGCGCCTGGCCGCGCATCGCGCGGGGGTCCTGCGGACGGATACTGAAGGACTGATCACGATTCGGACGGATGGGACGCGGCTATGGGCGGAGACTGCCCGCTACCTCCGGCCGTGAGCGCGGCGCTTGTTTGGTTCCGGCTGCACCGGGTCAGGCAAGGCCTGCGAAATTTTTTTCGCAACCGTTGGTTCTAAGTAACGCCCTTTACCGGAGAACTGAGGGCACCCCTAACGATGGTCCTCGTTTGTTGGCTCGGTGGTCTCAGTTCAGCTAGCGCAACGGCGCTGCTGGCGCGGGCCTCAATAGGGCTCATCTTATTTAGCGACAAGAGTTTGCGTGTTCCTACCGGCGACAGGGATGAGCCGCGGTGAACCATGAGCGAGGCGCCGTTCGCAAGCAGCCAGCCGGGCGTCGACAGAGGCAGCGGCTCCGACGGTACCATTGTCAGGCCGCCCTGCAATGAATACGATACAACTACCACAAGACATTTTAGTTAGGACGAGGAACTCATGAAATTAGGCCGCTTACGTTGTGTTAGTGTATCGACGAACGAGGAACAGTCAGCCCGTTTGGCGGAGGTTCTATCCGAAACCGCTGGTGTCGAACTAGTTCGGCAACTCCGCGAATATCCCGACGAGACCGCTCTACGGCGTCTCTTGCTGTTCGATGCGCCGGACATCATTTTTCTGGACACGACGAACGGCCAGGGAGGGATATCGGTAGCTACCCAATTAGACCAGATCGGGTCTAAGACTCAATTGATCGCGATTTGCGACAAGGATAGCAAGCTCGGCGCCCTCATGCGAGCCGGCGTCCGGGAATATGTGAAAAACGTCTCCGACCGGAAGTCCTTAGATGACGCCATCGCGCGCGTTAACCACATATTGAACCGTCTACCTGCTTCCGTGAAACAGTCCGGCCAAGTGGTATCCTTCATGCCTGTCAAAGCAGGCGTCGGAGCGTCCACCATCGCCGTCAACGCCAGTCTGGCGCTTTCGCGAATTCCCGGCGTGCGGGCGTTCCTGGGCGATTTCGACACCGGTTCCGGCATCGTGGGGTTCATCTTCAAACTGAATCACGGATATTCCTTGCGAGATGCGCTGAATTCGGGCGAACTCGACGATACGTTGTGGTCGCGGATAGCCGCGCGGGTGGACGATCTCGATATCCTGCCATCCGACTGCGAAGTTGAGCATCGCTACGACTTTGAAAGAGTGGGACCTTTCATCAATCATCTGCGGCGCGTCTATACCGTCAGTTGTCTCGACCTGCCGGGTCACTTGGATACCGGTTCGATTGAAGTGCTGCGGGAGTCCAGCAAGATCTACCTCGTTTGCACACAGGAGTTGCCTTGCCTGCACATGCTCCGCAAGAAAGCCGCGCTGTTGCGCAAGCTGGGCTTGGAAGATAAGGTGCAGGTGCTGGTCAACCGCTTCGAGAAGAACCATACGATGAACCTGGCGCGAATCTCTGAAGTGGCTGAGTGTAAAGTTGCGGCGACCTTGCCCAACAACTACAAGCAGTCCACCGTGAGCACCGAGGTCGGAATCAACGCGGATCCGAAAGGGGAGCTTTGGAAAGGGTTTGAACGAGTGGCCCAAGACATCCTGCATCTGGACCCGCCAAAACGGCCAGGGCGCAGGCGCTTTGTCGAATACTTCTCCCTGCGGCCTGGAATGCGGAACGCCGCGGTCGAAGCATAATACTTGAGATACTGTGGCCGATTGATAATCGGCCGCAGGCTACTAGCCTGCCCCACACAAGCCCGGTTTCTCGCGGGTCTATTGATAATCGGCAGCAGGTTACTAGCCTGCCCCACCACAAGCCCGGTTTCTCGTGAGCCGATTGATAATCGGCCGCAGGCTGCTAGCCTGCCCCAAACGCTACTAAGGTTTCTCGCTTTAGTACGCCTACGCAATTTGGCCCATTACCTGCACTAAGATGGGGCATGTTTCTTTGCTCTGAGTTGATTCCTGTTCTGTTTGAGGATACTACGGGTAGAACTCGGCGGGAGGTGGTGAACTTGGAAGAGATCTCCGCGAATTCCGCCGTGATCCTGTCGGAGAAAGAAATGGAGCGCGGCTGTCCGGTAGCCATGTCCATCAAAGGCAATGAATTATATGGACATGTGGAAACCTGCTCCTATGACGAGGGGCTGGGCTGGTTCATAAGAGTGCACCTGCATAAGGACTCCAGTTGGTCCGGCCGGCGGTTCCTGCCGGACCACTTTCTGGCGATCAGGATTGAAGAACCAGCCGAAGTCGAACGGCCAACCAAGGTGCTCGTCTAAGGTCTCTCCCTTAGACGACGCCTAAGTTACTGAGAAAAAGCTACCAAGTAAAAAAGGCCACATGGACATAAGTCCACGTGGCCTTTTTCCTCTGGTTTGGTCGTTGTTTTAGTCGCCGAACGAGCCGACTTCTTCTTGTATCTCTTTGGTAGCCTTAGGTTTAGAAGACCCGATTCCGCCCAACTGCACCAAGTCTGAAGCCGGCGCCGGTACTTCTTTCAAGATGTGCTCGCGGTAGAGCTTCGCCATGCGGGCGTTCTCGGCTTCCTGGAGCTTGGCGTCACGGGCCCGCTTCTTCTCTTCGCGCGCGGTTTTGGCGATACCGAGATCGTCGAGATCATGCTGGCGCTCGCGATTGACATCGTCGGCGCGCAGAACCAGCGAGTGATCCTGGTTCACCAAATCGACTTTCTTGCCGCCGGCGATGATCTCATGCCGCCCATGTTCGTCGTACCACTTGGTCAGAGTGGCGGTCATGTGCATCTTCTCGATGATATTGCGCCAACCCACGCCGGTGTTGTAGGCGCAGAAAGAGATTTCGCCCTCCTGCGTGGCGTAGGGAATGATGCATTGTTCGGTGCGGCGGAAGTCGTAGTTGAACAGATCCTGGAACCACATGCCCGCCACAAACAGGAAGTTCCAACGGTCTCTCCGGCGCTTTTCTATATCGGCCATGGTGCGGTCGCCAGTGACCTTGCCGTAGTTGGTTTTGGTCATTCCAAAGCACTTGTCGAACTTCTGAATCAGGTCGACAATCTTGAAATGGGTGGGCGAAGTGAAAGGGTTGTAGTTGCGCAACAGAGCCAGACTAACGCCCATCACGTTCATCCAACGCTTGGTACGCGCGGCGTCGTTGATCTTGGCAATGTCCTTGGCTAGGCGATCGGCGTTCAGGAACGCGGTAACGGGGACGGCCTCTTTGGTGTCCTTGTCGCACATGACGGCCAACCCGACACCGCAGTTGGGATGGCAGCCGCAGCTCAATTGTCCCCAATCGGCGCTCGGCCCGTGCACCAGATCCGCAAAGTCGGAGAAAGTGCTCATAAAGGAGATGGGGAACCAATCGCGAACCGGTTCTCCCAGACCGACCTGGCTTTTGACGTCGTGCGCCAGGTGCGAAAGCGTGTAGCGCTGGGCCTGGCGGCGCTCGTCGGTGATGGCTTCATCGCGGCCGGTGAAGGACACGGGCTGGAAGCTCAAGAACGGAATCTTCTTAGGATTGTCGAGCGCGAAGCGCACCACGGCGCCCACCTGCTCATTATTCACGCCGTTGATGATGGTGATGACCGGGACGATATCGACCCCGGCGCTCCACAGATTTTCGATGGCGCGCATTTTGACGTCGAACAGGTTGCCGACGGCGCGGTGAGAATTGGCTTCGTTGCCGATGCCATCAAACTGGAGGTACGCGTAGCGCAAGCCGGCTTCGGCAGCTTGCTTGCAAAACTCGGGGCTCTTGGCGAACTCGATACCGTTGGTCGCGGCCTGCACGCTGTTGTAGCCCACTTTGCGGGCGTAGCGAACTGCATCCAGAAAGAAGGGCGAGAGCGTTGGCTCACCGCCTGAAAACTGTACCGACATCTGGCGGCGCGGCTTGATGGAAATTGCGTTGTCCAGCAACTGCTGGATGTCTTCCCAGGACAATTCATGCACGAAGCCGACCTGGTTGGCGTCCATGAAGCAGGGATCGCACATCATGTTGCAGCGGTTGGTCAAATCCACCGTGAGAACCGAACCGCGACCGTGCGTGATGGTGCTGGTTCCGTGATGATGCAGGTGTTCGTCGGCGTGGGCGCGAATGTCCCGGCCGGGAAAAACTTCTTCGAGGTGCTTGAAGAAAGCCGGGTCGACCGCCATCACGTCTTCGAAGTGGCCATGCTTGGGGCAATCCTTGACCATCAGGATTTTGCCATCGCGCTCGATGACTTGCGCCTTGATCTCCCCAATTTTTTCCGTCATCAGGATCTCATGGGGCAGTTTGCCATCGACGATCTGCTTCCGGATCTCCGGAACGCAGCGCGGACACAGGGAATCGGTCTCTCGAGGCCAACCGAGCGGCGGTTTCACCTTCTCGAAGCTCTTCAGTAAGGGTTTATCCGACCACTTCGGAGTGAAGGAAGGATTGGGGCTGATGCGGTTCAGCCTTTCGAACACGGTCCAGGCCGCGCCCGCCGCCATGGTGACTGCCTTTTCGGCGTACTTGATAGGCTTGTGCATAAGTTTAGGGAGCTTAATCCCGATACCAAGCTAGTATACGCAGGGGGCTAGCGAGGAGCTACAGCAAATCGTTAAAGCGCTTCTTTCCTTGTGCGTACGGGGATATTTGGCGTTAAGCGGGGTGAGAGTTTTCAGTGGGTTAGGAATCCCTGCTCCTGCGCTCTTCATGACCGTAAGAGAGATTACAGAGACGGCCAATGGTTCGCTGAACTCCCAACTTTCTTAGATATGCATCGACACTTCGGCACCGGTCACGGAGCACGGGTTAATAACCCGCGGCAGGTTACTAACCTGTCGCCACAAGCCGAGATAGGTGCGCACGCTATTTTGCGAGCCTCTATAGCCCCGGGGCCAAACGGGGATTTACTTCTGCGTTGAGAACCGGTAGATTGTAGTGGAAGCGAACGTCTGTCCGGCACGCAACGTGGTTGAAGGGAACCGCGGCTGGTTGGGCGAATCCGGAAAATGCTGGGTCTCGAGGCAAAATGCCGAGCGCGCAGGGTATGCTTTGCCGCCCTTGCCGTGGATGGTGTCATTCAAATTATTTCCGGTATAGAACTGCACGCCCGGCTGGCTGGTCAATACTTCCATAACCCGTCCGCTGCGCCGATCGTCTACTCGGGCGCAGGTCCGCACCTTTCCGGCTGGGCCATTGACGACGTAGTTGTGATCGTAGCCCTTGCCGAAGCGGATATTTTCGTCGTCGGCGTCAATGCGTGCTCCGATTAATTGCGGCGTACGGAAATCGAGTGGGGTTCCCGCAACAGGGCGCAACTCACCAGTGGGGATTTGGTCGGGGCCGGTCGGGGTGAAGCGATCGGCCATGATCTGAATCCGGTGGTCGAGAATGTTGCCCGAGCCTTCGCCACTCAGGTTGAAATAACTGTGATTAGTTAAGTTCAGAACGGTGTCCTGGGCGGCGACGGCGTGATAATCCAGCCGGAGTTCATTCGCTGGCGTGATGGTGTAAGTCACTCGCGTGACCAGCTTGCCGGGGAAGCCCTCCTCGCCATCCGCACTTTCATAGGACAATTCCAAGGAATCGCCGGCCACCGCGATTTCTTTCCACACGTGCTTATCAAACCCGCGCAAGCCGCCGTGTAAACAATTTTCGCCGTTGTTGGCGGGCAGCTTGTAGTCCACTCCGTTCAGCGTGAAGCGCGCTTTACCAATGCGATTGGCGTAGCGGCCAACCGTCGCGCCGAAGTATGGGCTTCCCTTCAAATACATGTCAAGCGAATCGAAACCGAGCGTCACGTCCGCGGAATGGCCGTCGCGATCCGGCGCCTGGAGTGAAACCAGGATGGCGCCGTAGTTCGTCACCCGCGCTTCCAGGCCCTTCCCGTTCTTCAACGTGTAGATGGAGATCGGCGTTCCGTCGGGCAATGCGCCGAACGGTTGTTTGTTCATTCCGGTTTTCGCTCCAAGTAGCCGGCCGCGCAAAGCCACTGATGCGCCCGCGATCATCAACCAAGAGCGTCGAGCTATGTTCATGGTCTGCCCGAATTACGATATCACGTCTCTCTTCGTACAATTCGTACAATGAATGCGTGACTACCAGCCGGCGCCAACTCTTGCTCGCCGCCGCGGCCAGCCTGCTTCGCGGGCGCGCCCAAGCGGCCGATGAGGCAATTCCTTCGCGGATGATCGTGAGATCGCCTAAACCCGAAGATCTGGAAATGCAGTTGGATGGTTTCGCGGACTGGATCACGCCCGTCAGCCAGTTCTTTGTCCGTTGTCACAGCTATACGCCTGCCGTGGACCTCAACGAGTGGCGTCTCAAGATCGATGGTTTGGTAGACCATCCCGCAAGCATGGGATTGGATGACTTAAAGAAACTGCCCCGAGTGGAACTCGTCAGCGTGTTGGAATGCGCGGGAAGCGGCAGGACTTTTTACAGGCCGACGGTGGCGGGAACGCAATGGGGTTACGGCGCGGTTGGCAATGCGAAGTGGACGGGAGTCCGTTTACGGGATGTCTTAAAGCGGGCGGGGATCAAGGAATCCGCTCAGCACCTGCTTTGCGATGGAGCGGATGTGCCGCTCGGCAAAATGCCCGATTTTCAACGAACGATCCCGGTCCACAAGGCACTCCACCCGGACACTCTGCTGGCTTATGAAATGAATGGGCGGCCTCTGCCGATACAGCATGGCTTCCCGGTGCGCGTCGTCGCGCCCGGATGGGCGGGCGACTCCTGGGTGAAATGGCTGCAGCACATCGAGGTGCTGGACCACGAATTTGATGGTTTTTGGATGAAAACGGCGTACCGGCATCCCGCACAGCCAGTTGCGCCGGGAACAGCAGTGGATCCAAGGGACATGATTCCAGTTGCTGATTTGAACGTCAAGTCGGTGATTGCTAGCCCTAACGGATGGGCTCGGCCGGGAGCTGTGCGAATTCAGGGGAAGGCTTGGTCGAATAGCTCGCCAGTCTCCAAAGTGGAGGTCTCCACGGACGGCGGGCAGACCTGGGTCCAAGCGAAGCTGGTGGGGCCGCGGAGCCCCTATGCGTGGCGTAGTTGGGAGTATGCCTGGAAGGCGGATCAGGGCGAACACACGCTGCTGGCTCGCGCGACGAATGAGGCGGGGCAGACTCAGCCGCTCAACGAGGAGTGGAATCCTTCGGGTTATTTATGGAACGTGGCGCAGCCCTTCAAGGTAGTGGTGTCAGAACGCGCCGCGGAAAGCTTGGCGACCTCCACCGTTCCAGCGGGTCCGTATCCCAATGGTTACAAGGCCGCGTGTTTTACCTGCCATGACGAACACATGATGGTGCAACAACACTTGACTCGAGCGCAGTGGGAACGAGAGGTCAACAAAATGACCGGTTGGGGCGCCCATATCAATGCGCAGGATCGCGAAGAGATTCTGAACTATTTGTCGGGGCAGTTCAAACCGTAAGTTTCACGCGCCAAAAATACGCCGGATGTATTCGCGATCGGGACCAAGCGCTGCCGTATTGGCGGGTGTGGGACCGCCGCCTTCTTCATCAATCAGCCATCCCGCCCAACCCACTTCGGCAATGGCTGCCGCGAGATCTTCGAAACCGAAATCGCCCTGACCCAAGGCGACTTGGCCTTGAGCAGTCTTGCCGCGAAACGTTTTGATGTGACAACCGACGATCCGCCCAGAATGGCGGCGCATGAACTCGGCTGGATTTCCGCCGCCCAGATAGCCGTGGCCTGCGTCCATGAGAAACTTCGTTACCTTTGTGGTCCGTGCCAGTTCCTCAATTACGGCGTTGGCGTTGGCAAACTCCGGATTGTGATTGTGATAGGCGAGCGTCAATCCGGCGGCCGCGCAGGTTTGTGCCAACGCATCCAAGTCCTCACCGCGCCAGGGCCCTGACGAACTGACTACCGCCCAATGCGCTCCCAAGCTTGCCAGACCGCGAAAAATTTCGGGCGTGGCGTCGTGGATCGACATGTGCCCGCCAAGAAATTCTACGCCGGTGCGCTCGATCTCATTGCGCCCTTCCGCCGCGCGGGAAAATTGATCCCGCACAAAACGGATGTTGCATTCGAATCCCGCATAGCCGAGCGCTTTCATTTTGCCCACGGCGTCCAGGAGCCCGGAAAAATCGCCCGGCTTCAAAACGAAGCCATTGGCTTGACAGCCTACTTTGGGTTTCGCTTTGCCGAAAGCCAGCGCTGCCGCGCCCATCCCCAGAACCAGTTGCCGCCGAGTCATTGCGCTACCTGTTGTTACCGCGAAGCCGCCAAACCGGAGAACAGGCGGCTGGGCGGCACGTTCTTCCAGTCGTTCAAGAACATTTGCAGGCCGGCGTCGGTCATCATGTGCTTGTAGAGCGACTCCAGAATGTCAAACGGCATGGTCGCTACGTCCGCGCCAGCCAGAAGACAATCGAGCACTTCCTTGGTGGTCCGGATGCTCGCGGCCAGTATCTTGGTTTTGTATCCGTAGCGGTCGTAGATGGCTCGAATCTGTCTCACCAATTGCATGCCATCGTCGCCGGCCAGATCCTTGCGATGCACAAACGGACTGATGTAAGTGGCGCCGGCCTTGGCCGCCAGGAAAGCCTGCACCGGGCTGAAGCAGAGCGTGACGTTGGTGCGAATGCCTTCCTTCGAAAGCTGTTTCACGGCCTTGAGCCCTTCCACCATGACCGGGACTTTGACGATGGCGTTCTTATGCAGCGCGTGAATGGCGCGCCCCTCGTCCACAATCGCCTCCGATTTCAGGCTGACGGTCTCCACGCTGATGGGGCCGTCGACGATGCTGAAGATCTCGTCGAGCACCTCGTCAAAACCGCGGGCGCTCGCCGCGATATGCGTGGGGTTGGTGGTCACGCCGTCTAGAATGCCCCAACTGTAGGCGGTCCGGATCTGGTCTATGTTGGCTGTATCGATGAAGAGTTGCATGGGTTTCCCGCTGACATCTTATCCATGATATCTTAAAAATGCCTTTGGCTACCGCTCCGGCTCCTATTTCGTCGGACTCCTGGACGATTCCTGTCTGGCGGCAGGTTCGCTGGCGAATTCTCGCTCTGCTGTTTCTCATCACCGTCATCAATTTCGTGGATCGCCAGACGCTCTCGGTGGTTGCGCCCACGCTGCGCGACACCTTTCACTTATCCAACACGCAGTACGGTTTTATCGGTTCCGCTTTCATGGCGGGAATGCTGCTGGCCGAGTTTCCCATGGGCTATTTCATGGACAGAATCGGGGTGCGGGCAGGGCTCTCTTTCGCGGTGGTCTGGTGGTCCATCGCTACCGCTCTGCATGCTTTTGCCGGTTCGTTTTTGCAGTTCGGCCTGCTGCGGTTCTGGATGGGAACAGGAGAATGCGGTAATTTTTCAGGCGCGATGAAAGTGGTTTCCGATTGGTTTCCGGCGCGCGAACGGGCTTTTGCCGCGGGCATTTTTAACAGCGGCAGCATGATCGGAAATCTGATTGCCGTCCCCACCATCACTTTCCTGCTGCTGCACTACGGCTGGCAGATGGGTTTTCTGCTCCCTGGCTTGCTGGGCGTTTTGTGGGTCTTGCTGTGGCGTGCCGGCTACCGGCCGTTGAAGGATCATCCCACCGTGTCTGAGGCGGAGCGCGAGTACATTCTTCGCGACCGTCCCGCGCCCACTCCGCCGCCTTCCAACCACGTCCTGTTGGCGCGCAAGGAAACCTGGGCTTTGATCCTTTGCCGCCTTCTGGTTGGGCCAGTGGTTCAGTTTTATCTGTTTTGGACGCCGGAGTACCTGGTGCGGGTTCGTCATCTCAGTGTGGCGCAGATTGGGCTGTTTGCCTGGGTTCCGTTTCTCTTTGGCGATTTGGGGAGCATTGGCGGAGGCTGGACATCCGGTTTCCTGATGCGCCGCGGTTTCACGCTCGATGCCGCCCGCCGCACGGTAATGGGCTTCGGCGCGGTTTGCTGCTTGCTGAGCGTCGCCGTGGCCAAAGCTTCCAGCGCCACGCTGGCCATCGCCTTTATCTGCGTTGTCTTGCTCGGTCACACCGCGTTGTCCGCCAACATGTTTGCCGCCATCACCGATGTGTTCCCGGCGAGCGCTGTTGGCCGCGTCACCGGTCTCACCGGGATCGCCGGCGGGCTCAGTGGTATTCTGTTCCCTTCTTTAACCGGAATTCTGGTCGACAAAATCTCCTACACGCCGGTTTTCATCTTGGCCGCCATTCTGCCGGCGGCGGGCGTGATCGCGCTATTCGCGTGCGCGGGAAAACTGCATCCGGTGAAACTCTAACCCATGAAGAAGCTGAAGATCCCCACCAATCTCACCAAGCTGGCGTACCAGAGCATCAAAGAATACATTCTGGCGGACCGTTTGGACGAGTCCTCGCGCCTGACCGAGGAGTTTCTCTCCTCGCAGTTGGGAATCAGCAAATCGCCGATCCGGGAAGCCTGCAATCGCCTGGAGGCGGAGGGTCTGATCCGGATTGAACCGCGCCGCGGCGCCTACCTTCGCACGCTTACGGTCAAAGAAATATCCGATGTTTACGACCTGCGTGAAGCCCTGGAAGTGCATGCGGTTCGCACCGCCCAAATTACACCCAAATTGCTGGAGAATCTCAAACAAGGCATCGCTCGCATGAAGGAATTCCTGGCCGCCAACGACAAGGTTCACTACATCGAAGAGGACGTGGAGTTCCACGCCAAGCTGGCCCGCGCGACCGGTAACGACCACCTGTGCGCGGTGCTCGAAAATGTGCAGAATCAGATTTGGCTAGCCCGCCGCCGCACTTACGATCTCTCCAGCAGCACCGCGGCTGGCGCG
>DATFZA010000069.1:0-6001 GCA_035314765.1 Bryobacteraceae bacterium | reverse complement strand
GTCCGCATCGGACTGGGTACGGACGGCCCGATGAGCGGCAATACCCTGGACATCATTGGGCAATTGGGATACGTGGCGAAGGTCCACAAGCTGGTGAACCAGGACCGCAACATTATGCCAGCCGTCAGCGTAGTCGAGATGGCGACCATGGGCGGCGCACGGGCCTTGCACATGGAAGACCGGATCGGCTCGATCGAAGCAGGCAAACTGGCGGACGTCGTCGTGCTCGATCACAATTCCACCACAATGACGCCGTTTTATGACGTCTACTCGACACTGGTCTACGCGGCAAGCGCGCATGACGTCCGGACCACCATCATTCAAGGCCGCGTGATCATGGAGGATAGAAAAGTCAAGACGGTCGACGTGCCCGAAGTAAGGGAACACATGCGGATGTTGAGCCGTAAGATCGCCGCTTCGGTGGCGCAGGGAGTCAACTAAGTGCAGTGAATCGCCACACTGATTTCTTCGCCGCGATTGAAGCGGGCGATCTGTCAACCGCAGAGGCGCTGCTGGGCGCCGATCCGGATCTCGTGCACGCCCGGGACAAGAACGGAGCAACGGCCTTGCACCTCGCGGCATTCCACGCTCATCGGCATCTCGTCGAATTCCTTTGCGCGGCCGGCGCCGACATTAACGCCCGAGATCGCACTTTCGGCGCAACGCCGGCCGGCTGGGCAATAGAATATTTGCGGGAACGGGGCGCGTTTCTGGCGATTGAGATCGATGACATGTTGCATGCGGTAAAGTGGCAGGATGTTGAATGGACTCGCCGTCTGGTTCAACGGCATCCGCGGATTGTAACCGCGAAGGACCCGGATGGCCGGCCACTATCCGAATACGCTCGTGAATCCGGCATCCCGGAGATCGCACAGCTCTTCATCACAACAGACGGGCAGAACACGCCTTGAGGTAGGTGCACGCCAGGAAGATCACCTCCTGCCGCAGGAGGTCGAGTTGTTTTTCAGGAGCGCCCGACTCCAGCAGTCTTCGGCTGACCCCGGCCATCACGCTCTGGAGCATCGAGGCGACCAGATGAGGATCCGTCGTCAGCGGCTCTCTAGCAGTCTTCAACATGCCGACGATTGCCTTGTTGGACCGGATTCCCATTTCCTGCGCGATCTTCGCTCCGTCTACGTCGGAGCTGACCGCGTAGAGGGCGACGCTGGTTTTCGCGTCCCTCATCTTGGCTTCGAGGAAGGCCGTCACGAGGGCGGTAGCCATTTGCTCGAGGGAATGCCCTCTTTGCTGGTGACAGACGCGCTCCATGGCTTCTGTGACTTCGTCCAGGTGACGTTTCAAGGCGGCTCTTAGCAGGGCGGTCTTGTTGGGGAAATACTGATAAAGAGTTCCGACCGACACGCCGGCTCGCTGCGCCACCTTGGTCGTGGTGAGCCGTTCCTTTCCCGCCTGGAGCAAAACCTGAATAGTCGCTTCGAGAATCGCGTCTACGCTCGCAGCCGAACGGGCCTGAACAGGCGATTTACGCGGTTCTAAGACGGCTGGCGAGCGCTGCGGCAAATGCGAACTCCTGAATTGAAGCTTCCTTCATCTAACCATAGGTAAAGATTAGAGGAGACAGAATGACCAAACAGATAAACCTTGGCGGCAGCTTCACGCTTCCCGCCACTTCCATGAGTTTGCAGCGCATGGGATACGGCGCCATGCAACTTGCCGGTCCGCACGTTTGGGGACCGCCGCGCGATATTGACGCGGCAATCGCGGTTCTGCGAGAGGCGGTCGCGGCGGGCGTGAACCACATCGATACCAGCGATTTTTACGGCCCGCATGTGACCAACCAGATCATTAAGCAGGCGCTTCATCCCTATCCGAATGGACTGGCGATCGTTACCAAAGTAGGCGCCCGGCGGCTGGAGGACAAATCGTGGGTTCCCGCGCTTTCGCGTCAAGACCTGATCGATGGCGTCCACGATAATCTGCGAAATCTCGGGCTCGACGCGCTGGATGTTGTCAACCTCCGGGTGGGAGGAGTGATGGCGCCATCTGAGGGGTCAATCGCAGAACCGCTGACTGTGCTTGCAGAGCTGAAGCGTCAGGGATTGATTCGCCATCTGGGTCTGAGCAACGTCAGTCCCGCTCAGTTAGCGGAGGCGCAGGCGATTACCGAGATTGTCTGCGTGCAGAACCTGTACAACGTGGCGCACCGGCATGACGACGGATTTATCGAAGACCTCGCGCGCAAAGGCGTTGCCTATGTGCCGTTCTTCCCGCTGGGAGGCTTCACTCCGTTGCAGTCGTCGACGCTTGATGCGGCTGCGGCGGCGCTCGAAGCTACTCCAATGCAGATCGCGCTCGCCTGGCTGCTTCACCGCTCGCCCAACATCCTGTTGATCCCCGGTACCTCTTCCCTCGAGCATCTGCGCGAGAATCTCAGCGCTGCAACACTACAATTTCCCTCGGAAATGCTTGCGCGCCTAGACTTGATCGGCGCAGATCCCGGGTCGCGATAATCAGGATTAGGGGGCAGGTTGCGCCAGCACATCGCAGATCCCGTTCCTCCGTGAACGGGATCCACGCGTCCAGCAATTTGTGACCTCACTCTCGCCTCGATCGGCCAAGAGTTGAGCCGTCTGACTCAGCAGCGGAGAATAGCAGTCTCGGTCACTTCCTGAGAGCTGGACCCTCTCCGCTGAGGCAATTAAACGCGAAGTTCCGCTATCGCTTGCGGAACCAGTTCGATAAGTCAGCTACCCTGGTTGGCGGCGCTCGTCATCACAGACGCGATGTTCGAGAACACCGTGCTAATTGAGTTCGCCACTCCCGGCATGATTGCGCCGGCGGCCACAGCCACGAAACCCGCCATCAGAGCATACTCAATGAGGTCCTGGCCTTTGGTGTCGTGCCAGAGTCTGAATTTCCAAGCCGAATTCGTGATTATCTTCAAATTGTCTTTCCTCGCTTCATTTCTCAGGAAGGTGATGGTCTTCCGTCTATCCAAGATAGTGGTTGAGGAAGAGCCGGAGAATCGCCTGGTAGTACTGAAATTGGAAGGTTTCACGGCTAGTCTGAAAGCACTAAGCTCGCCGGTACTGCGCCTCAAACTCCTTACCCCCGGCGGATTCCGGATCAGGCTACGACGACGCGGAAACGCACCACGCCTCGGCCCCACCCTGTCCGCCGGCCGCCTCCATTCGCGCTAGCACACAGTGTTCCGCGCATGGCCGGGGAGACTTCTAATGCATATTGGATCTCGCCAGACGCCAAGCGGAGACGCCTATGGAAACATTCAGGCCATGGAGGTAAGCGATGGAGGAGTTCACCCGCCGCAACTTCAGCGCGGCTGCCATTCACGGAATCTGGGCTTTGATGGTCGCGTCGCTCGGTATACCAGCGCTCGCCTACCTGTTGATGCCTGCCAAGATCCGCCGCAAGAACGATTGGGTCGAGGCTGGGGACGTCACCCGTCTGATCCCCCAAGTTCCGCTGGAGGTCGCATTTCGGCGAAACCGCGTGGATGGCTGGCGCGTAATCAGCGAGAAAAGCACCGCTTGGGTGGTCAAGTTTCCCAACGGCGTTCTGGTTGCCTATGCGCCACAATGTACCCACCTCGGCTGCGCCTATCATTGGGATCAGCGCAAGACGGAATTCATCTGCCCCTGCCACAACTCGGTGTTTTCGCTCGATGGCAAAGTCCAGGCTGGCCCTGCTCCGCGCCCACTTGACCGCTATCAGATCAAGGTCGAAGGCAAAAAGCTGCTGCTGGGCCCGCTGCAGTCAACCTCGCAGGCATCTTCGCAGGCGACCGTATGAAGAAATCCCTGACCCGATTGAACGACTGGATCGACCTGCGCACCGGGTTGCCCACCGCGATCCGCACATTCCTTTATGAGGACATTCCAGCTTCCAGCGGCTGGCATCAGGTGTTCGGAAGCGTGGCGATTTTCCTCTTCCTGGTGCAGGCGTTCACGGGTGCGCTACTGGCCTTCAACTATGCACCCACTCCGGGAGACGCCTACAACAGCCTGCGCTACATCCTGACCGAGGTCACGGCCGGACGTTTGATGCGAGGTCTGCATCATTGGGGCGCTAGTATGTTGATCGTCGTTGTAGTTCTCCACATGGTGCAGGTGTTCTTGTATGGCGCCTATAAGAAGCCCCGTGAAACTACCTGGATGGTGGGTGTCGTCCTGCTGCTGCTCACCTTGGCCTATGGACTGACCGGCTACCTGTTGCCTTGGGACAACCGCGCTTATTGGGGAACCGTGGTAACCACGAGAATCGCGGCCCAGGCGCCCTTGCTAGGGGCCTATCTCACGCGCCTGCTGGGCGGCGACGAATCGATTGGGGTGGTGACGTTCGCGCGCTTCTATGGATTGCACGTCCTGCTGCTGCCACCGGCCACCGCTTTCCTGATCGCCATCCACGTATATCTGGTCCGGAAGCACGGCGTGACGCCCGTGCCGGGCGACGAATCCCTTCCGCCGAAGAAGTTCTATCCGCAGCAGGTGTTGAAGGACACCATCGCGATCTTCCTTGCGTTTTCCATTCTGTTTGTCATGGCGATCGCCGCGCGCGTGCCGTTGGACCAACTCGCCGATCCCACCGATACGACGTTTATTCCTCGCCCCGAATGGTATTTTCTATTCCTCTTTCAAAGCTTGAAACTGTTTACCGGGCCCCTGGAGATCATCGGCAGCACAGTATTGCCGGGGCTGGCGGTGATGACTCTCATTCTGGTGCCCTTTATCGATCGGGGCGTGATGATCAAGGTAACGCGCCGTACTTTTGCCGCCGCAGTGGTCCTCCTGGCGGCGATTGGATGGACCGGCTTGACCGCCGCCGCCATTCTGACCACTCCGAAAGAGCCGGGCCAGCTCGCGGTGGATTATTCCGAGCCCACCGATTGGATACAGATGTCTCCGGAAGAGCTGGCGGGTGTCGGGTATTTTCGGGCGGAGAATTGCGTCAGTTGCCATCCGTTACAGCAGGGCGGCGCCAGGGTAGGTCCCGACTTAACCCGCACAGCCACCCATCGGACCGCGGCGTGGATGATCCAGCATTTCAAAAGCCCAGCGGGAATGCGCCCCGGATCTTCCATGCCACCGATTCAACTGGCGGATTCGCAGTTGAACGCGCTCGCTGCGTTCTTGCTCAAACTGAATCCTGACAATGCGACGGCGCTCGTCAATGCGCCCGATATCGCTGTCCAAGGCGCCATGGTGTACCAAGCTCACGGATGCTCCGACTGTCACCAGGTGAATGGGTCGGGAATGGCAGTCGGTCCTCCACTGAACGGTCTGGAAAAGCGCCGCACCAGGGACTGGGTGGAGCAGCATTTTGCCGATCCCAAGAAGCTGTCTCCAGGCAGTATTATGCCGGCTTACAAATTGTCACAGAAAGATCTCGATAATTTGGTAGCGTATTTATTTGCGCTCACGGAATAGCGTACGGTCAGCGAATTACCGTGGCGTGATCATGGGCAGGGCGTGGATCCGGGACCTACCGGCTTGTCGCGTCTAGCGCCATGGTGCGCAGCAGATCTGGGTTCGGATTGCCGGCCCACGGCGTTCGAACAGATTAGCCGGATTTGGGAACGATGTGAAACAACCGTGCCGCCACTTGCGGACCGCTCCCTGACGGTCGCGGCTCAGTCACGCCACTTGCGGACTGCTCCCTGACGGTCGCCGCTCAGTCACGCCACTTGCGGACTGCTCCCTGACGGTCGCAGCTCAGTAACGATTTCTTCCGAGCCGCGACCGTCAGGGAGCGGTTGAATTGGTTGTTCCATGACAGGTCCAAATTTCGGCCGTAAGGCGTATACTTGACACGTAGCTGGAGGGAAGATGACCACTCGCTGCCTCTTCTTCGTTGGAATCGCCGCCCTGGCACACGCCCAAACCTGGAGACTGCCCCGAACCGCCGACGGACAGCCGGACCTTCAGGGAGTTTGGGCCAATAACACGGCCACGCCTTTGGAGCGGCCCAAGGAGTTTGCGGCGCGACCCATTCTTACCGACGAAGAAGTGGCGGCCATGAAAAA
>DATFZA010000068.1:0-8172 GCA_035314765.1 Bryobacteraceae bacterium | reverse complement strand
GCGCACGCTGAAGGCGATCAAAGAAGTGAAGTGGATGCCATCGTGGGGTGAGGAGCGCATGTCGAACATGATCGCCTCCCGCCCGGATTGGTGCATCTCGCGCCAGCGCGTGTGGGGAGTGCCGATCACGGTGTTCTACTGCGACCGCTGTTCGGAGCCGCTGACGGATCGCAAGGTCTTAGACCGCGTGGTGAAGTTGTTCGCCGAGCACACGGCTGATGTGTGGTACGAGAAATCCGCAGCCGAGCTGATTGGCGATGACGGACACAAGTGTCATCGCTGCCAGGGGACCGAATTCCGCAAAGAGACCGATATTTTGGACGTCTGGTTCGATTCAGGATCGAGCCATTTGGCGGTGCTGACGGAGAAGAACGCGCTTCCCTGGCCTTCTAACATGTATCTGGAGGGCGGCGATCAATATCGCGGCTGGTTTCATAGTTCTCTGCTGGTGGGTGTTGGGTTGCGAGGTGAAGCGCCGTACAAAGAGTGCGCCACCAATGGCTGGACGCTGGACGAGCAGGGCCGGGCGATGTCGAAATCGCTGGGGATCGGCGTCGAGCCGGACGAAGTGATCAACAAACACGGAGCGGACGTACTGCGGCTGTGGGTAGCGTCGGTGGACTTCAGTGAGGACGTCCGACTTTCGAGTACGATTCTCGACCGGCTGGCCGAAGCATATCGTAAGTTCCGCAATACGCTGTTCCGCAATGCGCTGGGCAACCTGGACGATTTCGATATTCTTCGCGATGCAGTATCGCCGGAGCATATGACTGAGATCGATCTGTGGATCCTGCTACGGGCGGAAGAATTGGTCGCCAAGTGCCGCGCCTGGTATGACGAATATGCGTTTCACAAGGTGTATCGGGCGCTTTATGACTTTGTGACGGTCGATCTCAGCGCGACGTATTTCGACATTTGCAAAGACCGCTTGTACACGGCCGCGCCGAATTGGAGTACACGGCGGAGCGCGCAAACGGCCATTTATCGCATCACTTATGCGCTGGTGCGGCTGATGACACCGATGCTGGCGTTTACGTGTGAAGAGGTGTGGGGCTACTTCCGGAAGCCGGAAGGCAGCCCGGTGAGTGTGCATCTGGCGCTGATGCCTGAGCCGGAGGAATTGAGCGCGGGTATCACCGCCGAGCAACGAGCGCGGCTGGCCAATGACTGGAGTTTGCTATTTCCAGTGCGGGAAGAAGTGATGCGCAGTCTCTCCGTGGCGCGCGATGAAGAGAAGCGGATCGGCTCATCGCTAGAAGCGCGCGTGCGGATTACGGCCAATGGCGACCTTTACCCTCTGCTGCACGCATATGCGCGAGAGTTGCCGGGATTTTTTATTGTTTCGGAAGTCGCTCTGGAACCCGGGGAGCAGGGTAGTCCGCTGGCGGTCGTGGTGGAGCGCGCGCAAGGGGACAAATGCGAACGCTGCTGGAAATACACGCCCGAAGTTGGCGAGGACGCGGAGTTTCCGACCCTGTGCGCCTCTTGCCGGTCGGCGGTTCGTGAGATAGTGAACAATGCGTGATCGCATGCTGCCGTTTGCCCTCGCCGCGTCCATCCTGGTGCTGGACCAAATCACGAAGGGACTGATCAAAGCTCACGTGCCGGCCTGGCAAACGCTGATTGTGATTCCCGGTTTCTTCAACATCGTGCATGCGGAGAATCCCGGAATGGCTTTTAGCCTGCTCGCCGATGCTTCCGGTCTTTGGCGCAATGTGCTGTTGATCGGGCTGTCGTTTTCAGTGGCTGGCTTTATTACGGTTTTGCTAGTGCGGGGCGGCCCAACGCAGCATTGGCTGGTGCGCCTTGGCTTGTCACTGGTGCTGGGCGGGGCGCTGGGCAATCTTTACGATCGCGCTGTACACGGGACGGTGACGGACTTCGTCGAAGTATATGCGGGTTCTCATTTTTTCCCGGCATTCAACGTCGCCGACAGCGCCATCAGCGTGGGCGCGGTATTGTTGATTCTGGATATGTGGCGCGCCCGGGAAAAATCTGGCCAGGTAGTCAATGTTCCCTAAGCTCATCTCGATTGGCCACTTCTTCCTGCCGACATACGGGGTTTTTGTCGCCCTCGGGTTTCTGGCCGGCCTGTGGATCACGCTGCGACTGGCGCGCCGGGCTGGTCTGCCCAATGAGCCTATTACCAATCTTGCTATTTATTGCGCTTTAGCCGGGTTGGCGGGCGCAAAAATATTCATGATTTTGTTCGATTTGGACGAATACGTCAAGGATCCGGGCTCGATTTTTTCATTTGGAACGCTGCAAGCAGCGGGTGTTTATCAAGGCGGATTTCTTCTGGCGATCGTGGTGGCCATTTGGTACATGCGGCGCCATAAACTGCCGATGCTGGAGACGTGCGACGTCTTTGCGCCGGGGATCGCGGCGGGCCACGTACTCGGCCGTTTGGGCTGTTTTGCGGCGGGCTGCTGTTTTGGGACCGAATGCGACCGTCCTTGGGCGGTGATGTTTACTAATCCGGAAGCGCACAATTTGGTGGGCGTGCCGCTGGGAGTTCCGCTGCATCCGACGCAGTTGTATGAGGCATTCACGGAGCTGTTGATCTTCGGGATTCTGTATTGGCAAGTGCGCAGACCGCACGCCGCAGGGGAGACGTTTGGTTTATACCTGGTGCTTTACTCCGTGGCGCGATTTATCGTAGAGTTCTTTCGCTTCCATGAGCAGGGATTACACTGGGGGCTTTCTATTACTCAGTGGATTTCGCTGGCGACGCTGGTAGCCGGGATTTGGCTGCTGTTGTACCGGCGGCATGCACCGAAGCTGGTTAGCGCGGTGTGAGGCGCCGAGGGCGACCAGGGGTCGGCCCCACAGAAGCCTCAGCCTCACGGTGGACACTAGGTCCAGAGTGTCCTCGTGAACTTCGCGCCTTCGTGGTTGAGGAGCCAGCTCTTGCGCTCCAGTCCGCCACCGTAGCCGGTGAGGGAGCCGTTGGCGCCGATCACACGATGGCAGGGCACGACCACGCCGATGGGGTTCGATCCATTCGCCAGGCCGACGGCGCGGACGGCGGCCGGCCGACCGATCTGTTTTGCCAGGCCGCTGTAGGAAAGGGTTGTGCCCGCGGGGATGGTTCGCAAGGCCGCCCAGACTTCCTGTTGAAAGGCCGTGCCGCGCGCCAGGACGGCTATCCGATCCAGCGCGTCGAGATCGCCGGCGAAATACGCCTCGATCAAATCACGAACCTTGGTGCGGCCGGGCACGAGTTCCTGGTTATAGTGGAGCCGGAACAGCCGCAGCATGCGGTCCTCGTGGTCTTCCCAGTCGAGCATACGCAGGCGGTCTTCTTCGTCCACCAGGATTCGCATCATTCCAATAGGAGTTGAAAAGCGATCAATGGTGAAGGGCATCGGAGACTCTTTCAGAAAACCAAAGATGCAGCGCGGCGTAAGCGCGCCAAGGGCGCCAGCGTTCCGCGGCGGCTAGCAAATGCAGCGGCGTTGGGCGCAGTCCGTTGCCGTTGGCCATCGCGCGTAAGAGGCCGATGTCGGAGGCCGGAAATGCGTCGGGTTCGCGAAGCGCGCGCATGGCGATGTACTGGGCGGTCCATTCTCCGATGCCCGGCAGCGCACGTAAACGCAGAATTGAGTCGTCGAGGCCACGCGCGCAATGATGCAGCAGGCGGGGGTCGGCGGCGAAGGCGGCGGCGAGCGAGGAAAGTGCGCTGGCCCGATTGGAGGGCATGCCTAATCGCCTCAGGTCCATACCGGCCAGCTTTTCGGGATGAGGAAAAACGTGGGTCAGGCCGCCTTCCGATGGAAATGGTTCTCCGTGGGCGGCCACCAATTTGCCGGCGAGCTTAGTCGCGGCGCCGACGGTGATCTGTTGCCCGAGCATGGCGCGAACGGCCAATTCAAAGCCATCCCATGCACCGGGAACGCGGAGGCCAGGGCGAGCTGCGACTAGCGCGGCCAACCGCAGATCGGCCGAGAGATGCGAGCCGATTGCTACGGGATCGGCGCTCAGATCGAAGATGCGGCGCAAGCGTCCGGCGATGGCGGAGAGAGCCGACACGTGGGGAAAATGGATTGTTGCGCACAAGGCGGTTTCGCGAGGGTTGAGCATCACTTCAACGGTGCCGCAGGCGCTATCGAGCGAGATCGTCCGGCGGTAGCAGTTGTTCTCGACTATCTCAACTCCCGGAATCGCGCGCGCCGATAAGAAGGAGAGCATGGCGTTCCAGTCGTAGGGCGGCGCAAACGGGAGCGTGATCATGATTCCCGCGGAGGCGGGCGCTTCCCCTTCCGCCTGGACGTGACTGCGCCGCAGCTCGCGCGGTGGACGGCGGAAGAGCTGGTGAAACGTGGTGTTGAAGCGGCGCACGCTGCCAAAACCCGATGCAAACGCGACCTCCGCCAGCGGCATGCGGGTGTCGGCGATCAACTGCTTGGCAAACAGCACGCGGCGCGTTTGCGCGACGGCGAGCGGAGAAACGCCGAGATGCTGTTGGAATAGCCGCCGGAGTTGACGTTCGCCCACGCCCAGACGCCCCGCCAGCCCATCGACGGCCGATTCATCCAACGCACCTCCGGCGATCAAAGTGAGAGCACGCGAGACGGTGTTCGAGGTTCCGTTCCAGGAGGCCAGATCGGGAGAATTCTCCGGACGACAGCGCAGACAAGGACGGAAACCGGCTTCCTGCGCCGCAGCGGCGCTGGGGAAGAAAACGATGTTCTCGCACTTAGGCGTGCGCGCCGGACAGATGGGGCGGCAATAAACTCCAGTGGTACGCACGGCGACGAAGAAACGGCCGTCGAAACGCGCGTCGCGGGCCTTCAGAGCCCGGTAGCAGACGTCGTGATCCAAACCCATCAGTTCTATGATCAACCATGGAGAAACTGTTTTCTAGCCGTTTTCGGACATGATAGGCAAGACGTCCCGGCCGGGACTCTGACATAATCGGGAGCTATGCCCTTGGAGTTGAGGCCGAACTGCGAACGCTGTGACCGCGACCTGCCACCAGGATCGGCAGATGCGCGTATTTGCTCGTTCGAGTGCACGTTTTGCGCCCAATGCGCCGAGGGAATGCGCGGCATATGCCCAAACTGCGGAGGCGAATTGGTCAGGCGTCCGGCTCGGCCGGAAGCGCTGCTTGCGAAGTATCCGCCCTCCACCTTGCGCGTGCGGAAAGGAGACTGAAGCGGTAGCAGGATGGACGAAACGAATCGACCTATACTAGACATTTACCATGTGTGTAATCTTCTTTTTGTTGACCGGATTGGCCCTAGCCCAGACGCCGCTTGACGTTGAAAAGGGTAAGAAACTCTTTGTAGTGAATTGCGCCACTTGTCACGGGATCGATGGCAGCGGCGGAGCGGGTCCGTCGCTGAGAAAGCCCAAACTGGCGCATGGCGCCAACAAGGAGGACTTGGAGCAGTTCATTGCCAGGGGCAACCCCGATGCAGGCATGCCCGGCTCCTTCCATCTGGGCGTGGATGGTTTGCCACTGGTGACGGGGTATGTATTGAGCTTGGGTAAGATTCCGGAGACGCCACTACCTGGCGATCCGGCGCGCGGGCGCGAGGTCTACGCTAAAGCTGGTTGTGCGGGTTGCCATATTCTGCAGGGCGTTGGCCACGGGATCGGCCCGGAACTTACGGAGATAGGCAGCCGCCGTAGCGGGGCGGCGCTCAAGGAAATTCTGCTGCATCCGGAGAGTAATCTGCCCACGAGCTTCATGATGATGGAAGTGAAAACACCCGATGGCAAGACAATTAGCGGCTATCGGGTTAACGAAGATACCGTCAGCTTGCAGTTGCGCGATGCGAATGGTAACTTTCACTCCTTCCGCAAAGACAAGCTGGCGCGTTTGGAAAAGAAGCCCGGCAAGACTTGGATGCCGCCGTATACGGGCGCCGATATCGACGATCTGGCCGCCTTTCTCGCCAGTCAGAGGGGGAGGTCATGAGAGCCTGGATTACTGGAATGTTAGTAAGCGCTGTGGCTGCGGCGCAGGTTCCTTACTCCAGATTGCTGCAGCCAGATCCAGAGTCGTGGCTGACTTACTCGGGGAATTACTCGAGTTACCGCTATTCTCCGCTCACGCAGATCGATTCCACCAACACCGCCAAGTTACGTTTGCAGTGGATGTATCAATCGAAGGACACCACGCGCTTTGAGACTTCACCGGTGGTGGTGGATGGCGTGATGTATGTGACCGAGTCGCCAAGCGACGTCGCGGCTCTGGATGTGCACAGTGGGCGCACGCTGTGGCGTTATGAACGACCGATGCCAAAGGACTTGCGGACGTTGGGCTTCGGGCGAGTGAATCGCGGAGTGGCCGTGCTCGAGGACATGGTGTATCTGGGAACGCTGGATGCTCATCTGGTGGCGCTGGATGCGAAAACGGGCGCGGTCCGTTGGGATAGCGTGGTGGCCGACTACAAGACAGGACATTGCATCACCGGTGCGCCTCTGGCCCTGCGCGACCGCATTGTTACCGGCATCAGCGGCGGCGAAGCGGGGATTCGCGGGTTTCTCGATGCGTACGAAGCAAAGACCGGTAAGCGCCTGTGGCGATTCTGGACCGTGCCCGGACCGGGCGAACCGGGGCACGAAACTTGGGACGGCGACTCATGGAAGACTGGGGGCGCACCGACTTGGGTAACGGGCTCCTATGATCCGGACTTGAATTTGATTTATTGGGGAACGGGCAATCCCGGTCCGGATTGGAACGACGACAGCCGGCCGGGCGCTAATCTTTATTCGTGTTCCCTGTTGGCGCTGGACGCGGCGACTGGGAAATTAAAATGGCATTTTCAGTTCACCCCGCACGACACGCACGACTGGGACGCGACGGAAATTCCGGTACTGATGGATGCGACCATTCGAGGCGCGAGGCGCAAAGTGGTGGCCATGGCGAATCGCAACGCGTTCTACTACGTTCTGGACCGCGCTTCCGGGGAGTTTCTGGCGGGAGTGCCTTACGCCAAGCAAACCTGGGCCACGGGATTGGATGACAGCGGCCGGCCGCAAGTGATCCCGGGCAAAGAACCGAGTGAAACCGGAACACTGGTGTATCCGAGCTTGCAAGGGGGGACGAACTGGTTCAGTCCTTCCTATCATCCGGGGCTAAGAATGTTTTATGTTTCAGTCCGCGAGATGGGCGCTTACTATTTCAAGAGCGAAGCCGAATATAAGCCGGGAGTGATGTTTGCCGGCGGAGGAGAACGGACGCTGCCCGCAGAGGAGAACTACGGGGCGGTGCGGGCCCTGGACGCCACCACCGGAAAAATGAATTGGGAGTTCAGACTGAAGTCGCCTCCTTGGGCAGGCGTACTTTCGACCGGCGGCGGCGTGGTGTTCAGCGGATCGAATGAGGGCAATTTCTATGCGCTCGATGCGCGAACCGGGAAGTTGCTATGGGACATTCAGACCGGCGGGGGGATTTTCGCTAACCCGGTAAGCTTCGCTGTTGACGGGAAGCAGATGGTGGCCATTGCGGCCGGTCATGCGCTGCTGGTGTTTGGGTTGCCGTGAGTCATTCGGTCAAAGCGCCAGGGGACACCGCTGCGATAGTTACGGGCGAAGGAGGTCGGACTCAAGCCCGCAGTGTCCCCGTCCGCTCCAAGGTTTTCCCGTACGCTCCGGCGTGCCAGGGTCAAGGAGTTGGGTCCCCGTCCGCGTTCCGTCCGCGCTGGCAAGCGTTTACTCGTTCCCAGGCCTTAGGTATTTGCCGAGAAAATTTTCGGTCGCCGAGTAAGCTTCGAGCCAGCGCTTTTCGGTGAGAAAGCCGTGGATTTCATCCGGGAAAATCAGTTGTTCAAGAGGTACGTGGCGCTTTCTCAACGCTTCGGCCAGGATCACGCTTTCGTGAAAGGGTACGTTGCGGTCGTCGTCGCCGTGGATCAGCAGGACTGGCGATCGCCAAGTGTCGATCGAAGCCATTGGTGAGGACTCAAACGCGATTCTCGCCGCATTGGTATCCTTGCCGGGATCGTAAGCGGGGACGAAGTTTCGGATGACGTTGTTCCAGTCGTGAACTCCGTGAAAGTCCACGCCCACGGCAAATAAGTTGGACGCGCGAGCCAAGCCGAGGGCCGTCAGATAGCCGCCGTAAGAACCGCCCCACAGGCCGATGCGCTGGGGATCGACGTCGGGCCGGGAGCGGAGGTAGAGACCCGCACCGACAACGTCATTGAACTCGCTGGCGCC
>DATFZA010000067.1:0-33342 GCA_035314765.1 Bryobacteraceae bacterium | reverse complement strand
TGCGTAAGCAGGGGATAGAGTTCGATTTGAACCAG
The DNA here is from genome assembly GCA_035314765.1 of Bryobacteraceae bacterium. Classification (GTDB taxonomy): domain Bacteria; phylum Acidobacteriota; class Terriglobia; order Bryobacterales; family Bryobacteraceae; genus DATFZA01. Next base: position 33,307 of record DATFZA010000067.1, on the reverse strand, counting down.
CTCAAGCCCGAAAACCTGGAAGAAGTGATCGATCAGCTCAACGATCTCACCGTGGATGTGGAGCACTCGGACGCCAAGGTCAGGGTCTTCTGCGAGTGAAGACCCTGCTTCCGGCGTACCCCGTTTAATTGTGCTTGTCTCGGTAGATATTCCGGCTGAGCCGGTTCTGTTGGCGATTGACCTGAGCTTTCTCGTTGTTGGTCAGGTTGCCACCGTTGGCGCGGCGATCGCTGCGAATTTCTTTGTTGAGGTTGGCTTCCTTGTGCTCCAGATTTGCGGTTTCCCTGGGAGATAGGGAACCGCTCTTTACGCCCTGCGCAATCCGGTCTTGCTGGTTTTCCTTGCGCTGCGCTATCCGCTCATCCGCGTAAGAAAGGCCCTGCAATAGCAGGCCCGCGGTCATCATTGTCAAGATTGGTTTTTTCATGGTCATGCCCTTTCGTCTTGTTCGGGAAGCTTGCTGCTTCCACTTCGCTAAGCACAAAACCAGGAGCGGAGTTGCGGGCGCGGCGCGTGAAAAATCCGCAATCCGAGCCGTGGACTGGATGGCGCTTCGCAGTGCGAAGGTGTCCTCGAAGGCTGAGATGAAGGGCGCGCAGCCCCTGACACCTGCTATGCGTTTGTCCGTCAAGCTATCGAGAGTGGTCGGCTGCGGCGCGAGGAAGACGCGGTCAAAGAAGCGCTTTCCCTTGGAGGAGCGCGAACGCACCCGAGCCGAGATTCTCGCGGCAGTCGACGAGGCGGAAGCTTCTTTGGCCCGTGGTGAAGGGCGCGCGATCACACCCGAGTCTGTGCGCGGGCTTGCCGAAAGCGTGAAGCAGCGTGGACGTATGCGCCTCGCTGTGGATCAAAAGACCTCCCGCTGATGGGATAGCGACCAAAAGTGGCAGGCTTGAAATTGCCTACCGCTTGATCGATTCGATTGGCGACCGGCTCCTCCTTCTCTGCCAATAAGCACAGGCTAAAGCGTGTGCCACTTTTCACCAGGTATTTGGCAGCGGTTGGTGGCACAGGCTTTAGCCTGTGCAAAATCGCCACGCTAGCTGCCAGCTTGCCTGGATCAACCAGTGCACAACGTCCGGCCGATGCAAGAAGGAGCCATCCAAATTTGCGACGGGCCCGAGTCATCTACCGAATCCAGGAGGAAGACGTTCTGATTCTTCGCGTGCTACGCGGCAACCGGAATATCGAGGCGTTGTTCAGGCGTTGAATCCGCAACAGATGCTTACTCGGCCGGCGAACGGCCCCACTTCCAGTCGCGAATTTCCGGCAGATCCTCGCCGTGCGTAACGATGTACTCGCGATGCTGAATCAGCTTGTCGCGCAGCTCTTGCTTCAGGTACGCGCAGCTGGCGCCCAATTGCGGGCAGCGGTCGATGACGTCCATCGCCAGGTGAAAGCGATCGAGGTCGTTCAGGACAGCCATATCGAAAGGCGTGGTAATCGTACCCTCTTCCTTATAGCCCCGCACGTGCAAATTGTCGTGATTGGTTCGCCGGTAGGTCAGCCGATGGATGAGCCATGGATAGCCGTGATAGGCGAAGATGATCGGCTTGTTCCGGGTGAACAACTGATCGAAGTCGCTATCCGGCAGGCCGTGCGGATGTTCGCTGGCGGTCTGCAACTTCATCAGGTCGACGACGTTAACCACGCGAATTTTGAGATTGGGAATTCCGCGCCGCAGAATCTTGACCGCGGCCAGAATTTCCAGCGTCGGCACATCGCCCGCGCAGGCCATCACGACGTCGGGCTCAAATCCTTTGTCGTTACTGGCCCATTCCCAAATGCCGATACCCGCCGTGCAGTGCAGAACCGCCTGCTGCATGTCCAGCCACTGCGGGGCGGCGTTCTTGCCGGCAACCACCACGTTCACATAGTGCCGGCTGCGCAGACAATGGTCCATCACGGTCAGAAGACAGTTAGCATCCGGCGGCAGGTAGACGCGCACCACCTCGGCCTTCTTGTTGACCACATGGTCGATGAAGCCCGGGTCCTGATGAGTGAAGCCGTTGTGATCCTGCCGCCAGACGTGGCTAGAGAGAAGGAAATTCAGCGAGGCGATTTTTCTGCGCCAAGGAAGACCAAGGGTTACCTTCAACCATTTGGCGTGCTGGTTGAACATGGAATCCACGATGTGGATGAAGGCCTCGTAGCTGTTGAACAGGCCATGCCGGCCAGTGAGCAGATATCCTTCCAGCCAGCCCTCGCATTGGTGTTCGCTCAACACTTCCATCACGCGGCCCGCAGGGGCCAGGAATTCGTCGTTCACTTCCGTTTCTGCATCCCACTGCCGTGGCGAGGCTTCAAAAACCGCGTTCAGGCGATTGGAGAGCGTTTCATCCGGTCCCCAGATGCGGAAGTTGCGCGGGTTCTGGCGGACGACGTCGCGCAGAAACTGCCCGAGCACACGCGTGTCCTCGGCCTCGGTTGCGCCGGGTTCTTTTACCGGCACGGCGTAGTCTTTGAAATCGGGGAGGTGAAGGTCCTTCAAAAGAAGGCCGCCATTGGCATAAGGAATGGCGCCCATTCGCCGTTCTCCCGCCGGCGCTAAGGCCCGCAGGTCCGGCCGCAAACGGCCGGTGTCGTCAAACAGTTCTTCCGGGTGATAGCTGCGCAACCACTCTTCGAGCAGCTTGAGGTGCTCGGGTTTCGAGGCTGGGTCGGCGATGGGCACCTGATGGGAGCGGAAGGTTCCTTCGACCGCCTTTCCATCCACCATCTTGGGTCCCGTCCATCCCTTGGGCGTCTGCAAAACGATCATCGGCCAGCGCGGCCGGTCCAGGTTGCCGTGCTGTCTGGCTTGCTTTTGGATCTCGCGAATCCCCGCGACCGCCCGATCCAGGGCCGCTGCCATGTGCGGGTGCATGATCTCCGGATCATGCCCTTCGACAAAATAAGGTTCCCAGCCGTAACCGCGCATCAATTCTTCCAACTCCGCGCGCGGGATGCGCGCCAGAATAGTGGGGTTGGCGATCTTGTAGCCGTTCAAATGGAGAATCGGCAGGACGGCGCCGTCATTCACCGGATTGAGAAATTTGTTGGAGTGCCAAGCCGTGGCCAGTGGGCCCGTCTCCGCCTCGCCGTCGCCGACCACGCAAGCGGCAATCAGCTCCGGATTATCGAAGACTGCGCCAAATGCGTGGCTCAGAGAATAGCCCAGTTCGCCACCCTCATGGATCGATCCCGGCGTTTCGGGCGCAACATGGCTCGGGATACCACCCGGAAACGAAAATTGCTTGAAGAGATGCTTTAGCCCGGCTTCGTCCTGGGAGACCGCCGGATATACCTCGCTGTAAGTGCCCTCGAGATAGACGTTCGCCACCACGGCGGGTCCTCCGTGGCCGGGTCCGGAGATGTAGATCATCTGCAGATCGTTCTGTTTAATGACGCGGTTGAGATGAACGTAGATGAAATTTTGTCCGGGCGTGGTGCCCCAATGTCCAAGCAATCTTCGCTTGATGTGCTCGGGCTTGAGCGGTTCCTTTAACAAAGGATTGTCACAGAGATAAATTTGGCCAACGGACAAGTAATTCGCGGCACGCCAATAGGCGTCCATGTTGGAGATCAACTCCGCGGAGAGTGGGGATTGGGCAAGTACGGCGGCGTCTGTCATAGGGGACTCCGGGTGCGGTCCATAAGCGCTGGTAAGCGCTGGCCTCTCCATTTTACTTGCTGGTGCGTAAGCTGGCGCACTTGTAACGTAACTGTCTTCCGAATCTTGAGAACACTTCCAACCAGGTCCTGTCGCTAATGAAGGTACGAGCGTGACCGCCGTACCCCGGCAAATACCTGAAACGGCGATGGTACGGAATGATGGTACTGAATGGCGATAGACTTCGGAGGGTAATTTCGGTTTAATGAGTCATGACGCGCTGTCAGACTTGCAACGGAATGATCAAGAAAAGCGAGCGTGTCTGTTACTCCTGCGGCGATCCGATTCCCGACCACGCGAAATCGGATAGCGGCTTCGTGTCCGCGCTCCTCATCGTGGGGCTGGTGCTGGCGCTCGGATTTACCGCCTGGTCCTTCTTTGGCGGATCCATTCAGAAAACTATTTCCCCGTCCCATTCGCCTGCCCACCGGGTCAGCGCCGCATTGACATCCCGGCGCGGCTAGCTTTCGGCTAGCTTAGCTTAGCTGCTAGCGCCGTCAGACGCGCCAGATAGTCTTTCCTTCCGTTAGACTGTGGGAATGCCGACGCGAGTCCTCGCATTCCTGTTGTGTTCTTGCGCCATTGCCAGCGCGCAGACGCCAGTTTCATCGCCAACCTTGCAGATCCCTGAAGCCGCTCAGTCCGGCCCCGGATTCGATCCGGAGACTGCGACGCGGGCTTATCTCAACACGTTCAAACCCGGTGAAAAGGCCCGCTCCGACTCCTATTTCGAAGGCGGCTACTGGCTCATTCTTTGGGACCTTCTCTATGCTTCCGTGATCTCCATCCTGCTGCTGGAAACCACGCTATCCGCGCGAATGCGCGACTGGACGGAACGTTGGACGCGCCTGAAGCCGATGGCCACCTGGCTTTATTGGGCGCAATATATCCTGCTGACATCTCTTCTCGGTGCGCCACTATCGGTCTACGAGGGATTCTTGCGCGAGCGTCAATATGGGCTGATGAACCAGACCTTCGCCGACTGGATGGTGGACCAGCTCAAGGCTCTTGCGTTAGGCATCTTCCTCGGTGGCTTGGTGGTGATCGTGCTGTTCGAAATCGTGCGGCGGCTCCATCGCAGCTGGCACATCTGGGCGGCCGGAGTAACGATCGTGTTCCTCATGATTGGTGCGCTTATCGGCCCGGTCTTCATTGGGCCGCTGTTCAACAAGTACACCCTGTTGGCGGATCCAGGCATTCGCGATCCCATCCTTCGGCTGGCCCGGCAGAACGGTATTCCCGCCACCAATGTCTATCAGGTGGATGCGTCCCGCCAAAGCAACCGGATCAGCGCGAACGTCAGCGGTTTTCTCGGCACCGAACGGATCACGCTGAACGATAACCTGCTGCGGCGCGCTTCGCCGCAAGCGATCCTGGCCGTGATGGGCCACGAAATGGGTCATTACGTGCTGAATCACGTATACAAAATGATCGCGTTCGCGACCATCCTCTACGCCGCTTTTTTCGCGCTCCTGCGCTGGTCGTTGGAGTGGTCACTAGGCCAATGGGGCCCACGTTGGCGAATTCGAGACGTGGGCGATCCGGCCGTGCTGCCGCTCGCATTTTTGATTCTGGGAGTGTTGTTCTTCATCGCCACTCCGATTCAGAACACCTTGACGCGCACGCAAGAATATGAGGCCGATATTTTCGGCATCAACACGTCGCGGCAGCCGGACGGCTTCGCGGAAGCGGCATTGTTGTTGGGAGAATACCGCAAGCTCGATCCGGGCAAATGGGAGGAGATGATCTTCTTCGATCACCCCAGCGGACACACGCGTATTTTTTCGGCCATGCGCTGGAAAGCGGAAAACCAGTGTCTGGGCACAGCTGTGAAGCCGTCTTGTGGGGCCGGTTATTAGCCGGCCCAAGGCATAATCACCCACCTAGCAAAGGCACAGGCGCCGGATACCCGTCGCCAAGCCAGTGGTCTCATCCACGGAAACAATGACAGAGTGCAATTCCACGCCCCCTTTGGCTGCGTCCAGGCGGATCGGCATTCCAGTAAGAAAGCGCTTCAGCGCCAAACTCTTCTCCGACCCGATTATCGAGTCGTAGGGGCCGGTCATGCCAACATCGGTCTGGTATGCCGTGCCACCGGAGAGAATGCGCTCATCCGCCGTTGGCACGTGCGTGTGAGTGCCGATAACCGCGGACACACGCCCGTCGAGGTACCAACCCATGGCTTGTTTCTCACTGGTGAGTTCGGTGTGAAAGTCGACGAACTTGACCTTTATGGCCGGATTGAGCGCGGCGAGAATTTCGTCGGCTTTGCGGAACGGACAGTCGGTTTGCGGCATGTGAACCCGGCCTTGCAGGTTGATCACCGCCACCTGCTCGCCATTCCGCGCCTTGACGACAATGAGCCCACTTCCGGGCAGTTCCCGATTATAATTGGCGGGGCGGAGCAGGCGCGGCTGCCGTGGAAGATACTCGAAAATGTCCTTCTTATCCCAGACATGATTTCCGCTTGTAAGCACGTCGAGGCCGAGCGATAACAGATCCTCTGCGATCTGTGCGGTGATGCCAAAGCCGCCCGCCGAGTTCTCAGCGTTGGCGATGGCCAGCTGGATTTTCTCTTCAGCAATGATCTGTTGCAGATACCGGCCGACGATGGCGCGGCCAGGAGAGGCGAAAATATCGCCGATAAATAGGATGTTCATCCGCTAGGAACTGGGGGAGGGCTGGTTTGGAGCGCACCAAGCCAGTTGCTTTTCAACCTCCGTCATTGACCCTGAGCTTAACAGGGGCGGAGCCCCCCGAGCACCTTCAGGCTTCTCCATGGAGGCGAAATAACCCCCGGAGCTTGCACACGGATGCGTGAAATCGAGTCGGACCCCATGACAATTGAGTGTTGGATCAATTTATTAGAGGCCAAGCACCAACTGTTCAGTAACGCTCCAAGGGGTATGATACCAGGAGTTCCCCCAGAAACAATGGCCTAAAGGGTCCACTGGCGTCTCGAAGCTTTTTCAAGACGCCACGCAGACCTTCAAGACGCCACGCGGACCTTCAAGACGCCAAACAGACCACGCCCTTCTCCTTTAGCCCGCTGAGGGCCAAGCCGTAACGGCCCCGCACGCCGGTTTTCTCGAAGATGTGTTTCAAATGGATCTTGACGGTGCCTGGGCGGATACCCAATTCCACGGCAATCTCCTTGTTTTTGAACCCTTGCTCCACCAGTTCCAGCACCTGATGTTCGCGGGCGGTGAGATCCGTGCGCGCAGTCCGTTCACCGTAGATTGGGTCGCGCACACCCGGATCCTCCATCCAGCAACGCCCCTCGGCGACAGTTGCCAGGCAACTGGCCACGGTTTTCAGTCCGGCAGTCTTGCGGAGAACCCCGCGTGCCCCGGCCTGGAGCAGGCGGACGGATTCAGCCTCGGTCATAGACACGCCCCAAACGATGGGCGCGGGAGCGTGCTCGATGAGCCGCAGGTCGTGCAACCAGTCCAAAACCATCTGCATGCCGAAACCCTTATCCACTAACACGAGATCGGGGGTTCGAAAGCGCACAAACTGGCTGGCTGCGTCTAAGCTATCCACAAAGCCCGTGAATTCGAGCTTCTGTTCGGAACCCAGCAGGTTCCGCAGACCCTCCGCCACGATGGGCTGAGTGTCACAAACCACAATGCTTTTGATGTGTTCGTCGGTCATGGTCGTTTCCGCAGGCTCAGCCGAGAACGCTCGGAACTGCCTTTGGGCACCCTTATCGGTTAGAGGGTCTTGACCTTTAGTTCTGTGAGGGGGCAAACACTCTCATGTTATGATTCCGACCTGCCGATCTGACCATTGAAAGTACCCGGAGCCTGGTCCATCCAGAGGCCCATCCAGAGCCGATGACACAAACCGATGCGAGCAAAATCTACGGAACCTGGAATACGCTCTTTGTCGGACCTAATACCAAGATTTCAAAAGACTTAGGGCCATTATTGAGCCGCCGGCTCGCCTCTCACAAGAAAGAGGAGTTCCCCGGCTATCCGTCACGTCATCAGTTGAGCGATTTAATGCGGGCGGAGTTGGATGTCTGTTTTCTCGATGCCGCCACCGACACGGAAACCGCATTAACCCTTATCCCGGAGCTGCTTCGTTTCCATCCCAAGCTTCCGATCGTCACGATCCTGGCGGGCAACGGTACGGATCTGGTTTTGCGCTGCCTCCGCGCCGGAGCGTCCGACTTTCTCATTCAGCCGTTTACCGAGGAACAGGTAGACGGGGCCCTTCAAAAAATCAACCGCCTCCAACCCGGCCGTCAGTCCGCCAGCCGGGGAAAAGTGTTCTGCGTCATGCCCGCAAAAGGAGGCTGTGGCGCCAGCACCATTGCCTGCAACTTGGCCTACCAATGGAAACGGCTCGGCAGCAAGGATGTCCTCCTGGCGGACCTCGATCCGCTGGCCGGAACGCTCTCTTTCCTGCTGAAAATCAAATCCAATTTCAGCTTCATGGACGCTCTGCAGCGCTCCGGCGACATCGACGGCGATCTTTGGAAAGCCATGGTAGTAAACCGTCAGGGCGTGGACGTACTCCTGGCGCCCGAGACCATGGTCGACGGCATGAGCGAACTTGCCGACACTAGGTCTATCGTCGACTATTCACGTTCGGCCTATGACACGGTCATCCTTGACGCCAATGGCGTCTATGGCGATTGGAATCTCAGCCAAGCCAATCACTGCGATGAGCTGCTTCTGGTCACCACCAACGAATTGACCTCGCTGCAGGCTGTGCAGCGCGCTCTCACCTATCTCGAAATGCATGGCGTGGGCCGCTGGAAAGTGAAACTCATCGTAAACCGCTACGACAAACACGTCGGACTCGGACGCGACGTGATCGGGACCGCCTTGCACACCGAGATCTACTGCTTTCTGCCCAGCGATTACGAAGCGCTCCAGAAATCTCTGATGGAAGGCAAGCAGATTCCCCCCGCCAGCCATCTGGGGAAGTCGCTTGCTGCCCTCGCCGACCGGCTTGCCGGTCGTGAGGAGAGCGCCAAGAAGAGTTCCTCACTTGCCAGTCTGAGATCGCTGTTCTCACGGACGTCGTCGTAAGGCTGGCGCAAACTGGCTGGGTAAACTAAGAGCAGCATGCCTGGCATTGATATCGTCCCAGCAACCGAGACAGATGCCCCACTGATTTTCGAAATGATTCGGGGCCTGGCCGAATACGAGAAGCTCGCTCACGAGGTAACCGCCACCGAAGAACAAGTCCGCCGGACCCTATTCGGCCCCCGGCCCGCGGTCGAAGTGCTCATGGCGTACTACGGGCTGGAATGCGCCGGTTTCGCTCTGTTCTTTCCCAACTATTCCACCTTCTTGGGCCAGCCTGGAATCTATTTGGAAGACCTGTTCGTAAAACCTCACCTGCGTGGCAAGGGAATCGGTTTCGCCCTGCTAGCCCGCTTGGCGAGCATCGCCACTGAGCGCGGCTGCGGCCGGCTGGAGTGGCAGGTTCTCAACTGGAATCAGCCCTCCATTCAGTTCTACAAGAAGCTAGGCGCAAGGCCCAAGGACGACTGGACGACATTCCGGCTGACCGGAGCTGCTCTCGATAATCTAGCCGGGCGGCCGCAAGCCGGCGGACGCAGAGAAGCTTACTGACACGGGACCAGGATAAATAACTTGCGCCTTACGCTCAATGAACAGCATGGACGGTACCGGTCGGCATTGTATTTTGACTGCCGCTCCGAGAATTGGCCCACTCGGGAATCGCCGAGATCGACCGGACTCACCATCTTCCCGCCAGCGTAAGTTTGGGCTCGGGGAGGACACCGGCATCCGGGTCTGGCTCCTGGCTATTGTCGTAAACCAGAAGCGAACGCCTCCGCTCTTCGATTCGCTGCAACTGGCTTGGCTTGTGCTACAACGGGCTTGGCCTGTGTTACAACTGGCTTGGATTAATGAGCAACCTAATTGTACTGGGCGCGCAGTGGGGCGACGAGGGCAAGGGAAAGGTGGTGGACCTTTTCTCTGCGAACTTTTCCATTGTGGCGCGCTACCAGGGTGGCCATAACGCGGGACATACCGTGTTTATCGGTGAGAAGAAATTTGTCCTGAAACTGATTCCCAGTGGGATTTTGCGCGGCGGAATTCAGGCGGTGATCGGGAACGGCGTGGTGCTGGATCCGGAGGCGCTGCTCACGGAGATACGGTATCTGGAGGCCGCGGGGATCGACGTAGGCAAGAACCTGGCGATCAGCAACCGGGCACAGGTGATTTTCCCGTTCCACCGGATTGTCGAGAAGATGTCGGAGGGGCGCAAAGATCGCATCCCTATTGGCACTACTTCGCGCGGTATCGGCCCTTGCTATGAAGACAAGATCGGCCGGCGCGGCATTCGCGTGGCGGACCTTTATCAGCCGGCTTCGTTCTGCGCCATGTATGACGTGCTGGCCGAGGATAAGAGGTTGCTGGCGCAGACGTTCGGGATCGAAGAGAAGATCGATTACGTGGCGATTCGGCAGCAGTACCTGGGCTTTGCCGAGGCCATCCGGCCGATGGTGTGCGACACGGCGCAATTGCTCAACGACGCCTGGCGGTCCGGCAAACGAATCTTGTTTGAGGGCGCCCAGGGTGCAATGTTGGACGTCGATCATGGGACTTATCCCTTTGTCACTTCTTCAAGCACAACTTCCGGAGGGGCTTGCACCGGAGCGGGTGTGCCGCCGACGGCGATCCACGGGATCCTGGGCGTTTCGAAGGCATATACGACGCGGGTGGGCGGCGGCCCCTTTCCCACCGAGTTGAACAACGAAGCAGGCGAGCGCATCCGCAAGGCTGGCAACGAATTCGGTGCGGTGACCGGACGGCCGCGGCGCTGCGGATGGTTCGATGTGCCGCTGCTGCGCTACACGGCGATGATCAATGGCTTTGACAGTCTCATCATCACTAAGCTGGACGTGCTGGACCAGTTTGAGACGATTCCGGTGTGCGTGGGCTATCGCCAAGGCAATCAAATGCCGGCTACTTTTCATGAAATGGAGCAGCTACAGCCGGTGTACGAGACGCTTCCCGGATGGCAGTCGCAGACTCGCGGCCTTCAAAGGGAGCAGGATCTGCCGCCCAAGGCGCGGGACTATCTGCGCTTTCTGAGCGAGCGGACGGGAGTCGAGATTGGCTGCGTCTCGACGGGCCCCGAGCGCGACGAGACCATTCTCGTCAATGGCTCTAGGCTGGAGCGGTTACTCAACGCCGATTGACCTGAACCACGCGCCAGGAACTGTTTCCCGCCGCATCTTTTGCGGTGACAGTGATCACATTCAAGCCGGTTATTAGCGGAATAGGCGTCGTGGACCACGGCGTCGTGGCCAGATTCACACCGGCCAGATTCGCGGGGGCAGAACCGTCAGTCGTGGAGCAGCTCCAGAGAACGGACGCAACCCCGACGTTGTCTGAAGCGACGCCGCTAACGACGATGCTGGACGCCGAAGTATAAACCGCCGTGGCGTCAGGCGAAGTGATTTGGAGCGTTGGCGGAGTGGTGTCGGGAACTAGTGACACCGGCGGAGCGGTATACGTCACCTGTAGTTGAGCGGTTTGGGTTTTGGCGTCCTGCCCGTGGACTGTAACACTGAGCAGGTTTACGCCCGGTTGCAAGGCGATCGCCCCGGACGTCCAGTTGGCTCCGCCGGCAGCCGTGCCGTTTCCACCGGCGGAATTGGTCCAGGTGACGGAGGCGACGCCGGCGGAGTCGTACGCGGTTCCGGACAGGGAAACGGTGGCGGCGGTAGTGGCATACGACGGCGACGATACAGGCATTTGAATAGCGATCATAGGCGCTGCCGCTACGGGCATGGTTGGGGTGGGGAGCGGAGTGGGAGTTGTGCTGGGAGAATCCTGCGCGGCGTAGAGCGTGAGAATCGCCTGGATGTCGCCGGAGTTTAGTGTGGTGGCCTGCTTGTAGTAGGGATACATCACATCGTTTGGATCATCGGAATGGCCCAGACCAAGGGCGTGGCCGGTTTCGTGCAGCGCGACGCTAAACAGGTCAACGTCGGCGCCGACGTGCCAGCTTTCGGAGTCGTTAAAGTGCATGTCTCCGGCGATGGGTTCAGGGTTCGGAGGCGCCGGATAGAAGGTGTGGGCGAGAACACCCGGTCCGTTGAAAGGATAGCCATCGCCATGGGCGCCGGTAGCAAAGAGGATCGCAATGGTTTTCGCCGCTCCGGTATCGGTGCTGGGGGTAAACGAAACTTGCGCGATTTTGTTCCATTCGGCAAAAGCGCGAGGAATTTCCGATTGGGTGGAATCTGCTGGAAGTTGCGCGCTGCTGTCCTTGAAGGCGTAGAACAGAGCCGCGCTGCCCAAGCCAGGACCGTCCCAGCCGTCGCCAATCGTTGGAACCGACTGCGGGACACTGCCGGCGGTGGTTTCGGCGCCGGCACAGGGATAGACAGTCGCACCGGCCACCAATGCGTCAGAGGCGGGAAAGATGTACTCCACCTCGTCCCACGATGCCAGGCTTTGGAATTGATCCGGAGTGCCAAATGCCAACAGGTGATTGGGCAACAGCGCCGGGTGATCGCGCAGGGTCAGGCCAGTCGAGAGCGCGATGGCGCGAGCATCGGCGCTCGGCACATCGCGAAAAAACTCGACAATAATCCAGGAGGGAATCGAGGATGCCGTGGCGCTGGACGTCAAGCGGGGGCTGAGCTTTTCCTGGGGAAGCAGCCGGCCATACCAATGCAAACCAAGGGTTGTAAGGTCTGCGCCATCCGGCGCCGAGACCAGCAGTCCGTTGTCTGGCACGTAGGCGAGTACGTCGATGCCCCGTTGCTCGAGCGTTGGCAATTGATCGGAGGAAATCGCTTGAGCGAACTGGATCAGGTAGTGGGACCGCAATAGCGTTTTTCGAGGTCCGGGATTGCCGGCCGGGGTCAGCGCCCCGGTTCGATCCGGTTGCATGGTTCTCCAGCGCAAGGTCTGCGCCTGGCCTGACAGCACGATCAACATCGGCAGGATCAACCTCGGCAGGATCAGAAAGGACAGGGCCCTCATACTCCTGCCATCGGTATTCCATGAGAATTTTACATAGGGTCGGCACTCTACTCCTTGAGGGCTTAGGAGCTGTCATGAAACAACCAATTCACCCGCTCCCTGACGGCCGCGGCTCGGAAGTCGTGACTGAGCGCGGCTCGGAAGGCGTGACTGAGCGCGGCTCGGAAGTCGTGACTGAGCGCGGTACGGAAGGCGTGACTGAGCGCGGTACGGAAGGCGTGACTGAGCGCGGTACGGAAGGCGTGACTGAGCGCGGTACGGAAGGAATGACTGAGCCGCGACCGTCAGGGAGCGGTGCGGAAGTCGTGGCAAGGTTGTTTCATGACGGGTATTTAGTGGTGCGCTTTCTCTCCTTTTTCGTTGTGCTGATGGCGCTGGAGGCCCAGCCTGGCGCTTACACGATCGACACGTTTGCCGGTTCGGACCCCTGGGTGGAAGGAGGTACCGCACTCTCGGCGATTTTTGCGCAGAATCAGGGGCTAGCGGTGGATTCGCAGGGCAGCGTGTATGTCAGCGACGCCGGCAACAACCGCGTGTCGAAGATCACGACAGACGGGCTGATCCACACCGTCGCGTCGACTGGCCTCAATCATCCCTATGGTGTTGCGCTAGACAACACCGGCCGGTTGTACGTCGCCGATCTGGGGAACCAATGCGTGAAGCGCGTGAACCTGGACCGAACCGTGACGGTGGTCGTGGCTAAGGGGCTGGGCGCGCCAAGAAACCTGGCCTTCGACGTGGATGGGTCAATGCTGATTTCCGATTTCGGGAAGCACCAGGTGTTCCGGTACTCGGCTGCGGGAATCTTGAGCGTCGTGGCTGGAACCGGCATCGCCGGCTTTTCCGGAGACAATGGCCCGGCTACCGCGGCGCAGTTGAACGCTCCCGCCGGCTTGGCCGTGGATGCGGCGGGTGCGCTCTACATCGCCGACAGCGGAAACAACCGCGTGCGTAAGATCGTGAACGGCGTGATCACGTCAGCCATGACTGTGGGAAGTCCGGTGGCCGTGTCGACCGGGCGAACGGTTGCCGGGCAAACGGTTTACGTGGTCGGTGCGAATTATCTGGGCACCTTGACGGAGCCTGCGGGAACGTTCAGCGGAGTGCAGGATGTCGCGCTGGACGCGGCCGGGAATGTGTACTACATCACGGTCAGACAGGTGGAGGAAATTGGGCCGCAAGGGCTGCTGGCGGTAATTGCGGGTAGCGGCGCCGATCCGAACTATGGCGGGGATGGCGGGCCGGCGACGGCGTCGCGGTTGAACAGGCCATCGGGACTGGCGTTGGACAGCGCAGGATCTCTTTACATTGCCGACACGTTGAATAGCCGGATTCGGCGCGTTTCTCCAGCCGGGCTGATGGAGACTGTGTTGGATTCGTCTACGGTGAGTGCGCCACAGGGGCTGGCCCTCGATGCGCAAGGGAGTTTGTATATCGCCGACACGGGAAACTTGCGGGTTCTCAAGTGGACTTCCGATGGTAGTGTGAGTACCGAGGTAGGCGGCTTGAGCGGACCTCGGGCGTTGGCGGTCGATCCTGCGGGAGCGTTGTATATCGCTGATACCACCCGCGTTCTGCGAGTGGCGGGAAGCGCTGTCTCTACAGTAGCGGCGGAGCAGGCGGTTGGTTTGGCCTTTGATCCCGATGGTTCGTTGCTGGTTGCGACCTCGAGCGGAATCTTGAAGATGACGACAGCCGGTGTGTTGGTGTCCGTTTCAAAAAGCTCTGGCCCGCAACAAGCCATGGCCGTGACCGGTTCCGGGGATTACCTGACAGCGGCCGGCAATCAAGTTCTCTGGGACGGGATCGCCATAGCGGGAGGGATGCCTGGCGGCTTTGCGGGAGATGGGGGGCCGGCCACTACGGCGCTGCTGAACACCCCGGGCGGCCTGGTAGTGGATTCCCACGGTGTGATCTATGTCGTCGATACCGCGAATAATCGGGTTCGTACTTTGACGCCGCCTCCCATCGCGCCTTTGACGGTAGTGAATGCGGCCAGCTTGGCGCCCGGGGCCATTGCCGCGAACGAGATTGTGACGTTGTTTGGGTCAGGCTTTCCGGCCATCCCCGCCGTGCTGATCGGAGGCTTACCGGCGCAGGTGTTTTATGCCGGAACGACCCAGATCAATGCGCTCGTCCCGGCCGGCGTGGCGGGAACGTCCGCAACCGTTCAAGTGTCCGGCGTCGCTGCGGCGAACGTTCCGTTGGCGCCCGTTGCGCCGGGATTGTTTGCCGCCGTATTGAATGGCGACGGCTCAGTTAATGGCCCGGGAAATCCCGCGGCGCGAGAGAGCGTCGTAACGTTCTATGCGACCGGGCTCGGGACGGGTCTCTCTTCCTTGACGATGACTATCGGCGGGTATGTGGCGGAAATCCTCTTTGCGGGGAACGCGCCGGGGTTTGCCGGCTTGGAACAATTGAATGTCCAAGTGCCCGGAGGATTTGCGCCGGTGGGGCAACTGGCAGTGGTGTTAACAGTTGCCGGGGCACAGGCGTCGAGCACCGTGGACGTTCGTTAGAACGGGACTTGCGAAAATTGGCTCCCATCCCCTCACTGACGTTCGGGGTTCTGAAGCAGGCAGAATACTCAGTCACAGGCTTTCGCAAAAAAGGTGAAGGCCCATTTTCTAAATAGATTCAGTAATTTATCAAAAAGAGTACAGCCGGAAACGGCCGGAAAACGGGTCTCCTACCGCTACACTGGGGCCGGAAGCTGTCCCATCGGTTGTTTACAGCTTCCGGAAACAGATTCCATAAAGCGGAGAGGGAGCATGAGAAGTATTCAACTGGCGGTTCTGCTGGCGGTAGGTGTATCGGCGCAACCGCCGTTAACGCTGATTCAGGACACTCTATATCAGGCCGATGGTACGAAATTCCAAGGGATGGCGACGATTTCGTGGAGCAGTTTCGAAGCGTCCGATCTATCCAATATTGCCGCCAATGTGACGCGGGTGCCGATTGTCAATGGAGCTTTGCGGGTGCGGCTGGTGCCCACCACCAACGCGGTGGTTCCCGTCTCCTATTCGGTGACATACAATTCGAGCAAAGTTCAGTTCAGTGAAACGTGGGCCGTTCCACCCAGCTCCACGCCATTGCAGGTTAAGGATGTGCGCTTGAGCACGAACCCGCCGGCGGCGCCGAGCGCCGACAGTTCGATCCAGATCTCCGACGTCGCGGGGCTGCAAAGTGAATTGCAATTGCGGCCGACCCAGGGTACTGGATTCGCCACTTCGCGGACGGCTGTGATCAACGCAACCGGTGCCATCGACGGTGCGGCGGGGAACGCCGGCGATTGCATGCACGTAGACGGTACGAGCGGATCCTGCGGGTCGGCTTCGTTCATTTTTGTGGATATGGAGATTCCGGGCGGTACCGTCGATGGAACGAATGAAGCCTTTACTCTGAGCGAAGTGCCGGCGCCGCCCACCAGTTTGTTGGTGTTTCTGAACGGTTTGCTGTTGCGGGCGGGCTTGGATTTTACTCTGGCCAACCAGGTGATCACGTTTGTGAGCGGCCAAACGCCACAGCCTGGAGATACGCTGCAGTGTTCGTACCGTGCCATTCCCTGATATGCGCGCCCTGAAGCGGCTATGAACCGGTGGTACGGGTCTCCTAAGACACTCTGTACGGCGATCTTAGGGTATTTGCATACTTGCTGAAAGCCACCATCCAGAGCATGATGAGGGTGAGCCGAAAGGAGTGAACGATGTCAAGGTTAATTCTTTACTTGTGGCGGGACAAATCGGGACAGGACTTGATCGAATATGCGCTGATCACGGCAACGATCGCGATTGTGGTCGCCGGATTTCTTCCACCCAGCTTGATGCCGGCCGTAAACTCGATCTTCTCCCGAATCAGTAGCTCCATGGCCCTGAGCTAACGTCGGCTGGATTGGCCGGACCACGTCTCCGGCCCGCACCATCCCACGCGGAGCTAACTTCGCACCAGCAAACCAATAATGCGATCCGAGATCCATTTGCGCCAATCCCCTCACTGAACGTTCGGGAATAGAAGGGGCTGCCGAATCGCAGCCCCTTCCAGAGTCGGGCTTCAGGTGCGAGACGGCCCGGGCTGCGACTGGGCTGGTTACTGGGCCGGTTACTGGGCCGGTTACTGGGCATTGACGCATTCCCTCCTAATTCGGTACACTAGGACGACTGAAAGTCTCGAACGGAGTTCGTCTGTCTGTATGAATACCCAGTTTCCGTCTGGTGACGGAGTTGTGCGCCAATGGCATGTAATTGACGCCGAAGGCCAGGTTTTGGGCCGTTTGGCGAGCCGAGCAGCTATGATCCTGATGGGCAAGCACAAGCCAACCTATACCGAGTTTTTGGACACGGGCGATCACGTGGTCGTGATTAACGCCGAAAAAATCCGGCTTACGGGCCGCAAAGAAGAGCAAAAAGTTTATCGCCGGCATACCGGCTATCCTGGTGGGCTGATTGAGACCGGCGCGGCGAAGATGCGCGCCACCAAGCCAACCAAAATGATTGAAGAGGCGATTTCGGGCATGCTGCCGAAGACCAAGCTCGGCAAGCAGATGTATCGCAAGCTAAACGTATACGCAGGGAACAAGCATCCCCACCAGGCGCAGAAGCCGGTGGAGTTGCTCCTGACAGCAGCGAAAGGTTGAGTGCAGTGGCAGCAACGCAAGTGCAGCATTTAGGAACCGGACGGCGCAAGACGTCGGTGGCCCGGATTTTCCTGCGGCCCGGCAAAGGCGACATCATCGTCAACAACCGGCCGATTGAGAAGTATTTCGTCAGCGAATCGTCCCGCGCAATTGTGCGCCAGCCGTTGCTGGCCGCCGAAGTGGCGGAGAAATTTGACATTTTGATTCTCACCAGCGGCGGCGGCATGACCGGCCAAGCCGGTGCGGCCCGCCTGGGTATCGCCCGCGCACTGCTCGACTTCAATATCGAACTGCGTCCGAAGCTCAAATCCTTGGGTTTTCTGACGCGAGACCCCCGCGCCCATGAACGGAAGAAATACGGTCAAAAGGGCGCCCGCAAACGGTTCCAGTTCTCCAAACGCTAACCGTAGCGGCAAACATCCCCCGTTTGCGGCTGGACAAGCCGCCGGGAAATCAAGTTCAGTTTGGAAGGCAGATGCGCAAATCTCGCTTTGGACCGCGCACGCCCTCCCGGCTGGACTAAATCGAAAGCAACCACAGGCACAAAGGAGCTATTTTGCCGTCTATTTCAATGAAAGAATTGCTCGAAGCGGGCGTTCATTTCGGGCACCAGACCAAGCGCTGGAATCCAAAGATGAAGGAATATATCTTTGGCGAACGCAATGGTATCTACATCGTCGATCTCCAAAAAACCCTCAAGCTGTTCAAAGACGCCATGCGCTATGTTGCGGAAGCGGCCGCGCAAGGGAAAACCGTGCTGTTTGTCGGCACCAAACGCCAGGCTCAGGAAGCCATTGCCGAGGAAGCAACTCGCTGCGGCCAGTATTACGTAAACCAACGCTGGCTGGGTGGTCTGTTGACCAACATGACCACCGTGCAAAAGTCCATCAAGCGCCTCAAGGAACTGGACGATCTGGCCACCAACGGGCAGTACGAGGGCCGGGTCAAGAAAGAAGTCGGACGCCTCGAGCGCGAGCGCAAGCATTTGCAACAGAACCTGGCGGGCATCAAGGAAATGAACGGCCATCCGGACATCCTGTTTGTGGTGGATTCCAACAAGGAAGCCATCGCGGTGAAGGAAGCGGGTAAGCTCGGTATCCCAGTGGTTGCCGTGGTGGACACCAACTGCGATCCGGATGAAGTGGATTACGTGATTCCCGGCAACGATGACGCCTTGCGCGCCATCCGCCTCTTCACCACTAAGATTGCCGATGCCGTGGTGGAGGGACGCGCGCTCGCTACCGAGCATGACTTCACCGCCGAAAAGATCGTCACCGACGATACAACAGCCGAAGAGATTCCGGAATACACGCAGTTCGATCCGCAACAGCTTGATCAGTTGATGTCGGAAGGGCTTTCCGACGAAGACCTGCCGTCCATGTCGCTGCCTCGCAAGGGCCCGGCTTCGGAAACTCCGGAAGAAGTCGGCACCGGCTCGCATTCCCGCGAGTAATGTTGCAATCGCGGCGCGGCTAAGATGGCCGTGCCGCTTCATCAGGTTTACTTAGGGGCAATTATGGAGATTAGCGCCAAATTAGTGAAAGAGCTCCGCGAGCGTACCGGCGCGGGCATGATGGAGTGCAAGAGCGCTCTGGTGGAGGCCAAGGGCAATCTTCCCGAAGCGGAGATTATCCTGCGAAAAAGGGGCATCTCCTCGGCCTCCAAGAAATCCTCGCGCACCACCAAGCAGGGAATAATCGGAACCTACATTCACCCCGGTTCGCAGCTCGGCGTTCTGGTGGAAGTAAACTGCGAATCCGACTTCGTCGCCCGCACCGACGACTTCCAGGATCTGGTGAAAGATATCGCCATGCAGATCGCCGCGGCAGATCCGCAGTTTATCCGGAAAGAAGACGTGACCGCCGCCGACCTCGAGCGCGAAAAGAGTATTCAGCGGGCACGCGCTCTGCAGGAAGGCAAGCCCGAGAAGATGGTCGACAAGATCATCGAAGGGCGCATGCAGAAGTATTACGAGGAAGTCTGCTTGTACGAGCAACCCTTCATCAAGGAAAACAGCGTCACCATCGGCGATCTGATTAAAACCCGAATCGCTAAGATCGGCGAGAATATCTCGGTGTCCCGTTTTGTGCGCTTCAAAGTCGGCGAAGCCGTAGTGATCGAAGAGACTCCGGAGACCGGCGCTCCGGCCGGCGCCTAGTTTTGTGGGGCAGATTGTCAAATCTGCGGCGGGTTGGTAACCCGCCCAGGCCCGATTAACAATCGGCCGCAGGTTAACAACCTGCCCCACTGCGGACGAATTTATGCCCAAGTACGAGCGGATTGTTCTCAAGCTGAGCGGTGAGGTGCTGGCCGCGGGCGCGCCGTTCGGAATCGACGCCGAGCGGTTGAGGTCGTTAGCGGCCGAAGTCGCCGAGGTGGCCAACACCGGAGTTCAAATGGGTCTGGTGGTAGGCGGCGGCAATTTTTTCCGCGGGACCAACGCCGCGGCGATGAACATGGACCGCGTGGCGGCGGACCACATGGGCATGCTGGCTACGGTAATTAACGCGCTGGCCTTGCAAGACGCCCTGGAAAAGCAGGGCATCCCCACCCGGGTTATGACGGCGATCGAGATTCGCCAGGTGGCTGAACCATACATTCGCCGCCGGGCGATCCGGCACCTGGAGAAGGGCCGCATAGTCATCTTTGCCGCCGGAACCTCCAACCCATATTTCTCTACCGATACGGCCGCTACGTTGCGGGCCCTGGAGATTCATGCCGGCGCGATCGCCAAAGCCACGCGCGTCGATGGCGTCTACGATAAGGACCCTATGGTGCATTCCGATGCCGTGCGCTATCCGGAAGTGAGCTATCTGGAGGTGCTTTCCAAGGCCTTGCGAGTGATGGATGCCTCCGCCGTAGCGATGTGCCGCGACAACCAACTCCCGATCGTCGTTTTCAATTTGAACGTCTTCGGCAATATAATGCGAATGGCGATGGGCGAACCGATTGGGACGCTCATTCACTAGAAAGATCGATTCTAAGTGGGGCACGCTATGAAAAATGAATCGCAAGAACCTTACGCTAACAACTTCAAGAGCGCAAAAGATGTCGAAGCGCAGAACAAGGTGCGCATGGAAAAAGTGTTGTCGGGGCTGCAGCACGAGATGGCCGGCATCCGCACCGGACGCGCTTCGGTGAGCCTGCTCGACACCGTCCG
Source organism: Bryobacteraceae bacterium (assembly GCA_035314765.1). Classification (GTDB taxonomy): domain Bacteria; phylum Acidobacteriota; class Terriglobia; order Bryobacterales; family Bryobacteraceae; genus DATFZA01. Next base: position 12,875 of record DATFZA010000067.1, on the reverse strand, counting down.
CGTGGACTACTACGGCACGGTCATGCCGCTGAACCAGGTGGCGACCTTGCATGTTCCGGAGCCTGGAATGATTACCGCTCAGCCCTTCGACAGTTCTCAAATCGGAGCCATCGAGAAGGCGATCCGCGTCGCGGACTTGGGATTGAACCCTTCTAACGACGGCAAGTTGATCCGGGTGCCGATTCCGGCGCTGAATGAAGAGCGGCGCAAAGAGCTGGTAAAGAAGCTGCATCATGTCGCCGAGGAACATCGGGTCGCGCTGCGCAACGTGCGGCGCGACGCCAATGAGGCGTTGAAGAAGCTGCTCAAGGACAAGCTGATCAGCGAAGATGAAGAGCGCCGCGCGCTGGACGACGTGCAGAAGATGACCGACGGTCACATCCAGAAGCTGGATCAAGCCGCCAAGGCCAGAGAGAAAGAAATTCTCGAACTGAAGTAAGTGCCGATACCCCGCGGCGCCTTGGAAGCCGCTGGTGCCCGAGCCCGCGCTGGCCTCTCCCAATCGGTCGCGGGAGGCGCGGGCGTTACACTAGAAGGGTCTACTCAGAGCAAGAATGAAAGAAAAAATCCGTTCCACTACCATCCTCTGCGTGCGCCGCGGGGGAAAAGTGGTGATGGCCGGCGATGGTCAAGTCACGCTGGGCCAGGAGGTTTTGAAGTCCTCGGCACGCAAGCTCCGGCGGCTTTACAATAGCAAGATTCTGGCGGGATTTGCCGGTTCCACCGCCGACGCGTTTGCGCTGTTTTCCCGTTTTGAGGCGAAGCTGGAACAACACAATGGCAATCTTCCGCGTAGCGTGGTGGAACTGGCCAAGGAGTGGCGGACCGACCGCGTGCTGCGGCATCTGGAAGCGCTGCTGCTGGTGGCCGACGCAGCCGACACTTTTATCGTCAGCGGCAACGGGGACGTTATCGAGCCGGATGATGACATCGCGTCCATCGGTTCCGGGGGGCCCTTTGCCAAGGCGGCGGCCACTGCGTTGCTCGAAAATACTAAACTGGGAGCGAAAGAAATCGTAGAACGGTCAATGGCGATCGCCGGGAAAATTTGTATCTACACGAACGAGACCGTGACCTATGAGGAGTTGCCCTAGCCGATGGTGATTTATTTGCCGGGCCAGCCGCTCGATGAAACGCCGTTGCTCGATGAGCTGACGCCGCGCGAAATCGTCCTGGAGTTGGACAAATATGTTGTCGGGCAGGCGGACGCCAAGCGGGCCGTGGCTATCGCGTTGCGCAACCGGATCCGCCGGCAGAAACTCGAGCCCGAAATGGCCGACGAGGTGATGCCGAAAAACATCCTCATGATCGGGCCTACCGGCGTCGGAAAGACCGAGTTAGCTCGGCGGCTGGCCAAGCTCGCGAATTCTCCCTTCTTGAAAGTGGAGGCGAGCAAGTTCACCGAGGTCGGCTACGTGGGACGGGACGTGGAATCCATCGTGCGCGATCTGGTGGATATCTCCATCGATATGGTGCGCGAAGAGCGCCTGGAAGAAGTGTCGGAACGCGCGGAGCGGAACGCCGAAGAACGGTTGCTCGATTTACTCATGCCGCCGCAGCCCGAGGCGTCCGAAAGCGTGGATCGCACTCGCGAGAAGCTGCGGGAGAAGTTGCGCGCCGGTAAGCTGGACGAGCGGATTGTCGAGCTGGATGTAAAGGAACGCGGTCCGACGTTCGAGGTCACCACCGCAGCCGGGCTCGAGGAAATGGACATCAATCTGAAGGATGTCCTGCCCACGCTGTTTGGCAATCGCACCAAAAAGCGCAAAATGCGCGTGGTGGAGGCGATCGACTACCTGGTTCAGGAAGAAGAGCAAAAACTGATCGACATGGATCAGGTGACGCGCGTAGCGCTGGAGCGGGTGGAGCGCAATGGCATCGTTTTTCTCGATGAGATCGATAAGATTGCGGGCCGCGAATCAGGCCACGGACCGGACGTCAGCCGCGAGGGCGTCCAACGCGACATTCTGCCGATTGTCGAAGGCACGACCGTAAACACGCGGCACGGATTTGTGCGCACCGATCACATCCTGTTTATCGCCGCCGGCGCGTTCCATGTCTCCAAGCCCAGCGATCTCATCCCAGAGTTGCAAGGACGTTTTCCCATTCGCGTGGAGCTGAAATCGCTGTCGGAGGCGGATTTCATCCGCATCCTCACCGAGCCGAAAAATGCTCTCGTCAAGCAATACATCGCGCTCATGGACACCGAAGGGATCAAGTTGTCGTTTGTAGACGACGCGATCGAGGAGATCGCGCACTTTGCCGCGATCGTCAATGAGAACTCGGAGAACATTGGCGCTCGCCGGCTGCATACGATCATGGAGAAGTTGCTCGAAGAGATTTCCTTCGCCGGGCCGGATTTGAAGAAGAAGACAGTTCGCTTGGATGCGGCCTACGTGAAGAAGCAACTTGCCGACATTGTTAAGGACCAAGATTTGAGCCGGTATATTCTTTAGGGCCATGCGCTGGCCTGGCGGGTTGCTGAAAATGGCTGTCAGAGAGGCTGAAGCCTGTGCCACGTTCGGCGGGGCACGGATGGGGACATTGCGGGCTCGAGTCCGAACTCCTTCGCTTCAGAACTATCGCAGCAGTGTCCCCTGGGCGCCTGGCGTGAGAACACGCTTTCGAAGGTGCGGTGTGGGCCTTGCCCTCCTAGTCATGTCCGGTTGCGGTTATATCGGCGAGCCACAGTATCCGGCTCTGCACATTCCGATCCGGGTGGTCGATCTGGCGGCGGTGGAACGTGGCGACAAACTGGAGATCAGCTTCACCATTCCCGCGGTGACCACCGAAGGCCTCGCCTTGATGAGGCCTGGCGAGATCGATCTTCGGATCGGGCTAGCGCCAGCCGGTGGTTTCGAACTGAATCAATGGGCGGCTAGCGCGCGCTCGGTTCCCGTGACTTCTCCCGAAAAGCCCCAAGGCATCCAGACGTCCACACCGATCGACGATTTCAGCGGCAAAGAAGTAATCGTCGGCGTGCGCATCGCCAGCGTAAAGGGCCGCTATTCGGACTGGTCCAACTTGGTCACCGTGCCGATTGAGACTCCACTGCCGAAGCCGGCCAATATCGCTCGGGAATCAGTGCCGGAGGGAGTCCGGATCCACTGGAATGCGCCCGCTGAAAGCAAGTTCAAGATTTTCCGGAAAGTGGGAGATCAAAGCAGTCCGGCGCTCCTTGCCACATTGGACGAGTCGACATACTTAGACACCACCACGGAGTACGGCAAGACCTATACGTATTACGTGCAGGCGATTCACGGAAAAACCGAGAGCGATGTCGCCGAGACCGAACCGCTAACGCCCGAAGACATTTTTCCTCCCGCCGTGCCAGCCGGGCTCACTGCATCCGCTGCCGTGTCTAGCGTGGAACTGGCTTGGGAGCGCGACACCGAGCCCGATCTCAAAGGCTATCGAATCTTCCGTGCCGTGAATGATGGACCGTTCGAGTTGTTGGCCGAAGTGGATGTCCCCAGCTATTCCGACACCAAGGTGGAAGCCGGAAAACGTTATCGCTATCAGGTGACCGCCATCGACCAGACCGGCCATGAAAGTAAACCATCGGCTGAAGCGGCCGCCGCGCTGCCATGAGCAAGCTGATCCGCTATTCGCTGAATCTCAACACGCCGCCCACGGCAACGGACGCCGATCCGGACGTGCGGCACGGCGTGCTCGGCCAAATGCCGGCTGGGGCGCGTTTGCTGCCGCCTTGCGTGCCCTCCAAAGTCATCTGCGTCGGCCGCAATTATGCCGAACATGCTAAGGAATTGGGCAATGAGGTTCCGAAAGAGCCGCTGATTTTCTTGAAGCCGCCGTCTTCCTTGATCGCTTCCGGCGATAGCATCGTCTATCCGCGCCTGTCGGAACGAGTGGACTATGAAGGCGAGCTGGGGGTGGTGATCGGCAAGCGCGGGCGTTCAATCGCCAGAGAGAACGCGCAGGAATACATCCTCGGCTACACGTGCGTCAACGATGTAACGGCCCGCGACCTGCAAAAGAAAGATGGTCAATGGACGCGCGGCAAGGGCTTCGATACCTTTTGCCCAGTGGGACCGTGCCTGGTCGAAAAAGATGACGTCCAATGGGATGCGGTGCGGGTTCAAACTTATGTGGACGGCGAGCTCAAACAGGACGCTCCCGTAAGCGATATGCTTTTCCCAGTGGATGTTATACTCAGTTACGTCTCTGAGTTCATGACGCTGGAACCGGGCGATTTGATTGCTACCGGTACGCCGCCTGGTGTGGGTCCGCTACTTCCTGGCTCACAAGTCCAAATCAAAATAGAAGGCATCGGTGTTCTTGAGAATGCCGTAGTGCGAGGTTAGCCTGACGTGAAATTTTTCCTGGATACCGCGAATCTTGATGAGCTGCGTGCCGTGTTGCCCTGGGGCATCGTGGACGGCGTCACTACCAACCCGTCTCTGATCGCCAAGGAAGGCGTTCCTTTGGAAGAACAGATTCGCCGGATCTGCGACATTATTGACGGCGATGTCAGCGCGACGGTGATCTCCACCGAGGCCAAAGAGATGATCCGCGAAGGGCGGAAGCTGGCTGGTCTGCATAAGAACGTTGTGGTGAAACTTCCCTTGACGCGCGACGGAATTGAGGCGTGCTCGTCGCTCTCCGATGACGGCATTCGCATCAATGTCACGCTGTGCTTTTCCGCCGCGCAGGCGCTGCTGGCCGCCAAAGCCGGCGCTTATCTGGTGAGTCCTTTTGCCGGGCGGCTCGACGACATCGGAATCGAAGGCATGAACCTGATTCGGGACATCGTCGCCATATACCGGAACTTCAGCTTCCCGACGCAGGTGCTCGCGGCATCCCTGCGGTCTCCTTTGCAGGTGGTGGAAGCAGCCAAAGCGGGCGCCCACATCGGGACGTTGCCGTTCAAACTGATGGACAGCCTGTTCAACCATCCGCTCACCGATCGCGGCTTGGAGCAGTTCCTGGCGGACTACAACAAAGTGTTCCAGGAGACCGCAGTTAGCCGGTGAGGCACGCCGGTAGACCAGCCAGACACCGCGCGGCCCTACGCTGCCGGATCGTGCACCTGAACGGACAACCGCTTCCCAATTGCTGCAAACGCCGCCTCCAGTTGATCCAATTTCGACTTATGCTGGATGTCAAGCAGGCGGCTCACCTGGCTCGGTGAGCAGCGAAGACGCCTTGTCAGCTCAATATTCTTGATGCCTGCGGCGCGCATTGCGGAGTAGAGCATGAACTTGGCCTCGCTCAGCGCGGGGACCCGCACCATGCGCAATCCCCTTTCAAATCAAAGATCCCGGCCTGGGCAGGTCCCTTGAGTTTTCGGTGTAGAACGTCAGCGCCAGTTCAAGAGCTTCCTCGGCCAGCCGCGTGGCTTCTTGCAGCGTGTCGCCTTCAGTGATCGCTTCCGGAACATCGGGAAAAGTCACTACAAAGCCTCCGGATTTCCTGTCCCGAATGAATCTCGCCGGGTATTCCATAGTGTGCCCTCATTTCAGACCGAGTCGTTTCTTTATGCGGACGAAGTGGACGGGGACATTCCGGGCTACCGTCCCAAGTCTTCCCGTGTCGGCTACCGCAGGATTGTCCCCCGCGCCACCAAGACACCAAAGCTCGCCGCGGCCGTGCCCGTCTTCAACTCTTTCTTGGCGTGCATGGAGGACGGTTTGCTTGCCGCCGAGGTAGACCTTTGGGTGGCTGCCTCTCCCGTGGAGGAGAAGAATTGCAGGTGTGTCCTTCGGGCCCGCGTCGCGATAGAAGATGGAAAGGCCATCTACCTGAACTGTTCGATACGAAGTTGGCGGCTTGCTCACTTGTTGTTGTCCTGTGGCTGTGAGGGGTGACAAGGCTGCGGCCACGGCCAGCGCTGCTGGAAAAATCGCTGCTGGAAAAATAATGGTTCGGCGGGTTGAGAATAGCTGGCGCATAGATCAGACTCCTTTAACATGGCTCTCGAAAAATTGTACGACAGGAACAGTTCGGGACGCTGTGCGTCCTGGAACCGGTTCTTACCCCGGAGATCCCCGGTTTCGCCCGTTATCCTGAAGAGTAGACACCATGCAAAGCTGGTACAGCCGTTGGATCGACAATTGGGAAAACCATCTGGCGTTCCGCACGAACAATCGAGTGGTCCGGCACTTCGATTGGGGTCTGGAGTGGGCGGAAAATTGGCCCACGTCGCGCGGCTATCCCCGGAATGGGCACGGACCAGAAGAATACGTGCGATTGATGAATCGCGTGGCGATCGAGGACAGCGATCGCTTTTTCAGTTACAACCCACCGCGGCAATTCCGGCTAGAGGGTAACCTGCTGCGATTCCGGTCGCCGGTCGAGACGCCCTACGAAGAAAACAACATTGTCCATGCGCAATGGTTCCCCGCGAAATCGGAGAAGAAGAGAGCGGTGGTCGTGCTGCCGCATTGGAACGCCCCGCGTACCGCGCATAACGGTCTCTGCAAAGGGCTGGCCAAGCTAGGTGTACCGGCGCTGCGCATTAGCCTGCCCTATCACGACTACCGAATGCCCCCGGAACTCGAGCGCGCCGACTACGCGGTGTCGTCCAATATTTGCCGGACCATTGACGCCGCCCGGCAGGCGGTGATCGACGTCCGGGCTTGTTTCGATTGGCTGGAAACGCAAGGCTACACGCGCTTCGGTATTGTTGGCACCAGCCTGGGGTCCTGCTATGCCTGCCTGGCCAGCACCCACGATCCGCGCATCGCCGTGAACGTGTTCAACCACTGTTCCACCTATGTCGCCGATGTCGTGTGGACGGGCCTGTCGACGGTGCATATCCGGCAGGGATTGCACGAGCACATCGATTTGGACCGCCTGCGGGAGGCGTGGCGCGCCATCAGCCCGGTGACCTATGTCGAGAAATTCGCGGCCCGGCGAAACAAGTCACTGTTTATCTATACGGAGTACGATACGACATTCATCCCGCGGCTCTCGAAAGACAGCGTGGACGCCATGCGCCAGTACAATGTGGACCATAAGGTGGTGGTGCTGCCTTGTGGCCACTATACGATGGGCGAAACGCCGTTCAAGTTTTTAGACGGATATCACATTTGCTCGTTCCTGAAACGAAATCTGTGATCAGCGGGCCCCGCCTTTTCCGTCGTCCTTGAAGTTGATGGCGAAGTAAGGGTAGTTGTAGTTGGGACCTTTGGCCGTCTTGGCCAGAAACTCGCCCGGAAAAATGTGGCCGACACCGACACCGACGTTCAAATGCCGGTTCAGTTCGTACCAGGTGTAGGCATCTACCTCTTCGCCGATATGCGTCCCGGATTTTCCGGTTGAGTCGCGGACGATTGAGCCGCCGGACGTGTTGTAGAGAGAATCCGTGGCGCTGGCGAGCCAGAAATCCAGATACTGCGCGGTGAAGGTCCAGCGCCGGCGCGGCTCGATGGTGAAGCCGGCCCGGGTGGCGACGATGTTCTGCCAACCGAACTGATCGGTGATGCCGAAACGGTCGTGAGCCGTGGGGTACATGGTGTCAAACGTGCCATGCCGTCCGTCGTTCGGATTCTTATCGCCGGAAGCATAATCGTATTGGGCAAAGAGGCGGGGGTGCCAGTAAACGCGATCGATGCGGTAACCCGCTCCGAACGTCGTTCCATAGGCGTTGATGTTATTCGGGCCATCCGAACCACGCTCGGCGATCAACTCGTAAGAATAGTCGAGGTTCTTGAGGGCGCGTCCCTTCCAGCGGAAGCCGAAGGCCTTTTCATCCTGTTTGCCGGTCTTAACTTTGGCCGTTGTCTCGATGGCCACACTGGGCTGCACGCGCCACAGGACGAACGGTTCTATGGACGAATCCGGGACCAGTTTCTCGATCGCGCCGTACATCCCATAGATGTTGTTGCCCTCCTGATGATGACTGATGCCGGACGCCAGGGGATTGACTACGGAGGCGGCGAAGATGCCCAGCCGAAAGCGGTCAAGGAAGTGGAGATTGGTCACCACTGCGTCGTAGGATCGGCCCTGATTGCGCCACTGCGAATCGGCAATGATCGTGTTGTTGTAGCTGATCAACTGGCGGCCAACGCGGATGTTATACCACTGCTTTTCGGGATCGCCCACCTCCGCATAGGCGAGCTTCAGGTCCCAGCGATTCTCGTTAGGAGGCCCGTAAGGCGGCTTCTGTAGAAAGGGCCGCGCATCCTGCGTCTGGGCGACCAGCTTGAACCAACTGCTGGGTTGGATGTTGAGCTGATAGCGGGACCGGAGCAACAGGTAGGAGTCGTTGTTGTTCTTCTTGAAGCCGCTGTCGTGATAGCCCTCATAACGGAGCCGCTCCTCGACGCCGAAGCTGATCCAGGCGGGCAGGTGCTCGTCTAAATCGCTGGCCGGACGGAAATCCGGAAGATCGTAGGGAGCCGTGGAAGTGAAGGTTCGGTAGGCCGGGCCGTTCAGAAAACTCAATGGGTTAGAGGCAGGCCCGGTGATGTAGCCACCCCCATAAGCGCTGGCGGCGTTGTGCGTGGTGACGTCGTCCTGGGCGGCGAGCGGCGCGATAATCATGAGACTAACCAGTAGTAGTTTCAAGCAGATTGCTTCTGGCCAACACATATATCCTAAAGTCTATAGGCATTAGGTTATTTATGCAAGGGAAAACGGAGGCAGAGGCGTCTGACACCTCTGCCTCCGTTTTAGCGGCGCATAGTTCCGATCGCACTTCACCCCGCAGAGAAGCCGATTTTCGCCGCCTCGCTGAAAACAGCGGGTTTTCGCCTTGAGTAATTCCTCCGGTTGGTTCGCACCGCCTCGATTGCGTCCAGGAAGTAGTCGTCAGCGGGCCGGGGCGTGCGTCCGCTCGCAATGTCGTGCGCGAAAGAGAGCTTACCATCTTCGATAATCGCTTTCAGGTCCGCGCCGGTCAGCCCCTGGCTGGCTGCCGCCAGCAGCGGTATGTCGGCAGTTCCGATTGGCGCGGGCAGCACAGCTAGTTTCTCCCCGACGATCGCCGCCCGCGCTTCCGCGTCCGGCAGGCGCGTTTCCAGCCACAACTCCACCCTCCCGGAGCGCAACAGCGCCGGAGGGAGGCTGCCTGGATCCATCGCAGTCATCATCACGCACACGCGCTCGGCGCTCGCGCTCTCCAACCCATCGAGCATGGTGGCGAGATAGCGGTAGAATCCGCTGTCGCCGTTTCCCTCGAAGATCAAGTCGGTGTCGTCAATGAAGATCACCGCGGGCGCGTTACGCGCAGCCGCCGCAAACACTTTGCGCACGGCGCGATAGAAATCGTCAGTCCGCGCGATGATGGTTCCGTCAATCAGGAAGAACTTTCCTTTCAAGCGGTGAGCCAGGGCGCGGCCAATGGTGGTTTTTCCGGTGCCCGGGGGGCCGGCCAGCAGAACTCCCCGCCGTGGCTTCAGGCGCAACTCCTCCGCCAGCTTGCTGTTCTCAAACGGCAGAGCGATTTTTGCCTCCAAGGCCGACACCACGTCGTCCATGCCTTTCAGGTCTCGCCAGTCAACTGGCTGGACTTCCTCGATCTCGACATTGCTGACGATGTCCTGCTCGGTCAGGTACTCGATGAACTGCTCGGTCTTCAGTTCCCGGTCGTGCGCCACAGCGGCACAGGCATTGCGCAACTGCCACGCCGTTAGCCCCGGGGCGAATCGGTGAATCTGCCCGGGGTCGAGGCGACCGGCGAGTTCCGGGCCGAGGTGCGCGCGCAGGATGCACTCGTAATCCAGCGGCGTGAAATCCTTGATCTCCTGTAAAGAAGCGCGCCGGGCGATCGGCAGCACTTCATCGTCCTTGCGCAAGCCGAACACAATTTTCCTGCCCCGTCCCGCTGCCTCGTCGAGCACAGTCGTTAGCACCGCATCGATCACTCCGCACCGCGCGTAGCTGCAGGACTGGGTGACAATGTTGATCATTTGCAGGTCGTCCACAATCGCGAATTCATGCTCCCGCAGGGCCTGATCCAACAAGTCCAGAAGTGCTTCTTCCAGAGCCAGAGGCTGTCGATCCATCACCTCCCGTAGAAATTGCCGGAGGCTCACGAACGCTCCGCCAATCGTCGAGTGGACGTGGCGGAGTACCGTGGTGGATCCCATTCCCGGGCTGGCCGACAGCGCAAACGCGCAGCCGGTTGGAATTGCGCTGAGCAGACCTTCGGCGGCCCGCTGCTGCGCGGGTGTTAACGCTAACATAAGTCCTCTTGTCTATTTCGGAAATGTGAGTGGTAAATTTAACACACGCTCAAACGCGCATGTTTGCATATAAGAAGCTGCATAAGTGCGAGCTGGCTCTGATTTGGGCGGGATTTAGGCGTGCGTCAGGAAGGCGGAAAGCAGGCCCGCCGAGCAAACGCCGAAATCGAGAAGCGAGTTATACGAAAGCATAGAGTGACCTCCTTTCTTGATTGATCTGCCTCTGAAATACTACCACGGGAGGGAGCTTCCTGTTCCAGGTATTTCGATAAATTATCACAATATTTCATCCGGCGTGCCTGTTCAGCCAGCGGGTTTGTAACCATCGCCCTTGGGGAATTGGCGGGAACCAGTCGGAGTCGAACCGACCAACACCGTTGACGGGCGTTCAGCGGTTTTGAAGACCGTGCCTGCCACCGGGCAAGATTGGCTCCCAGATGGATTCTAGCAGCCTAGTTTGCGACTCGTTCTTTTTCGAGGATAGGGGCCTTGCGTTCGTCGCCGTTCTCCTGCTTCAGAATCAGCGAGTCCCTTTCGATCGCGAATTTCACGGGATCGTGCACGATCGCTTTCAGCGGATGCCGGAACTCGACGGTGTAACTGAGCGTGGCGCCTCGGATGCGATACACGAAAAACTTCTGCACCGACTTATTGACTGGAATCTCGCGCAACTCCAGCGAATCGAGGACTCCTTCTTGCCACTCTTTACTTTTGCCCCAGGCGGTCAGAGTGAAGACAAAGCCGACGATCGCGCTTCTCCGCGTCATGTTTCTATTTTGTCATGCCAAACGGAGCGTCGAACGTGCTTCTCGTCCGCTCCCTAACCCGGCATGGCCGGAACCAAACCGGCTCTGCGATGGTGCGCCACCGCTCCCTCACGGTCGCGGCTCGGTAGAATTCGTCAACGTTATTGTCGGCACCCGCGTCCTGATGCTCGTCAACGCTAGGTGAACGCATGCGCCGAAAAAATGTTCTGCCAGAAGCGGCAATCCAACTATGTAGGTACTGACGGCCGCGGCCCGGAAATCGGCGCTACTAACAAGGATAAGGAACGGTGCGCGTGCACTCCGGATGAAAACAGGCGTACACCAAGGCCCCGTCAATCCTGGTCAGCAGCATGTACAGCTCGTCATGCTTCTCTTTGCATTTCGGCGTTTGGCCGGACTCGCCGGAAACTCCGTTTTGCGGGCTAAAGTAGCCAAAATCATAGTGGAAGTGCCGGCCGCACTTCGGTTTCGGACAACGTAGCGTCTTTTGCTCGGGCGGACTATACTTCCAGCCCAGTCCGGCCGTTCCCAGCGCCAGTTTGCTGTCGGGATGAACGTCGCAGAATACCGATGAAACTTTCATAGCTGCGCCTGAATGCGATGAGGCTGCATTCTCTAAGCATGACACGACACACATGACACGACACAGGACAGGAATCCTCTGTGCCGGGTGATACGAAGTCTTGCTTGGAATCACTCTTCCTTTTGGATTACTGTTAGGTGATTGGCACAAGGAGAACCATAATGGCAAAAGCACGGATTGCGGTGCCCGGCAGCGAGAAGGTTGCGGTAGCAGGGGCAAAATCGACCGGCGCGACGGACCCGAACGAACAGATTGAGATAACAGTCCGCGTTCGCGGGCAAAACCAGAAGGAAACCTCGGTTGAGCAATTGATGAAGCTCGGCGCCACGCTTCCCGGCGATCGGCCGAAGATAGACCGGAATGAGTTCGCGGCTAAGTATGGAGCGGACCAGGCGGATTTGGATCGAGTGGCCGCATTTGCCCACGAGCATGGACTGGCGGTAGCGCATTCGAGCGCCGGGCAGAAGATGCTGCGCCTGCGCGGGACGGTGAGCAACTTCAATGCCGCTTTCGGCGTGAAGCTGAAGGATTACAAGAAGGGCCGCACGCTGGCGTATCGCGGCCGGACGGGATCCATCCTCATTCCCAAAGAGCTCAAGGGTATCATCGTCGGAGTACACGGCCTGGATAACCGGCCTGTGGCGAAGTCTCACGCGCGGCTCTGGAAGGAGCTGAAAAAAAGGTCGGGAGGCAAAGCATCGGCCAAGAAAGCCTCGGGGGGAAGCCTGACCGCGCCGCAAGTCGCGCGCCTGTACAACTTTCCTACCGGCGTGACGGGCAACGGACAATGCATCGCGTTGATTGAACTCAACACGCCAGATCAAACGACCGGTAATCCAATCGGCGCCGGCTACGCGACGGCCGATCTCAATGCTTATTTCAAGAACCTGGGAATTGCCGCTCCGACGGTGATACCGGTCAGCGTCGACGGCGGCGCCAACTTGCCGGGCCCGGACCCCAATGCCGATGGTGAAGTGACGCTCGACATTGAAGTTGCCGGCGCGGTGGCGCCTGGCGCCAAGATCGCCGTTTATTTCGCGCCCAACACCACCGCCGGTTTCATCGACGCCGTGAACGCCGCCGTTCACGATACCCAACAGAATCCGAGCGTGGTCTCGATTAGTTGGGGTGGGCCCGAGGATCCCAACGGTCAGGTGGACCAGCAGTTCACCAACGGATTGAATCAAGCCATCATGGACGCGGCGCAAGTGGGTGTGACTGTGTGCTGCGCGGCGGGCGACGACGGCTCGGCCGACATGAGCACGGGCTGGGACGGAAAGCCGCACTGCGATTTTCCATCTTCCAGTCCATTTTCGCTGGCCTGCGGCGGCACCAAGCTGATTGGTGCGGGCACAACCATCAGTAGCGAGGTTG